>NZ_JBSHAY010000057.1:0-32875 GCF_053611725.1 Streptomyces sp. NPDC054783
GCCGACGCTCGGCGGGCCGCCAGGCTGGGGGCTGCTCAGAACAGGAGGCCGCCGGTGTACGGGGCCTGCTGCGACTCGTCGACCGCCGCGGTGTCGCAGGCAGCGTAGTGCGAGTTCGGCGCGGCGACACCGGCGCCACCGAGGACGCCGACGGAACCGTTGGACCACGGCGCGATGCAGCGGCCGTCGATGAGCGAGCCGTTGGAGACGAGAAGGCCCTGCTGAGGGGAGTTCACGACGACCGGAGACTCCGAGAAACCGTTTCCGCCGGTGACGTTGGTGTTGTTGTCGTCGGCCGCAGCGGCGCCACCGGCCGCCAGGACGAGGCCCGCTGCCAGGACGGACAGGGCCGTAACCTTCTTACGCATAGATGCGCCTTTCGGATGGGAGGGGGCAGGTCGGGCGGGAACGTCTGCCGACGTCCCCGCCCTGCTCCGGGATGGTTCGGAGCGCAAAGGGGGCTCAGAAGAGCAGGCCGCCGGTGTACGGAGCCTTCTGCGACTCGTCGACCTTGGCCGTGTCGCACGCGGCGTAGTGCGAGTTCGGCACGATGGTCGCGGCGCCGCCGAGGACGCCGACGGCGCCGTCGGACCAGGGCGCGACGCAGCGCAGGTCGGCGAGCGTGCCGTTGGACACGACGGCGCCCTGCTGCGGGGCGTTCACGACAACCGGGGACGACGAGAAGCCGTTGCCGCCGGTGACTGTCGTGCAGTTGTCGGCTGCGGCAGTGCCGGCGGCCGCGAGGACGACGCCCGCGGCGAGGGCGGAGATGGCCGTAACCTTGTTACGCATGGAGTGTCCTTTCCGGACTGCGAGGGGGTTCACCTGCTCGGAATGACTCGAAGCAGGGGTCAGAAGAGCAGGCCGCCCTGGTAACCGGCCTTCTGCGACTCGTCGACCGGCGCGGTGTCGCAGGTGGCGTAGTGCGAGTTCGGCGCGATGGTCGCGGCGCCGCCGATGGCGGCGCCGACGGCGCCGTTGGACCACGGCGCGATGCAGCGGCCGTCGATGAGCGCGCCGTTGACGACAACCACCCCCTGCTGAGGGGCGTTCACGACGACCGGGGACTCCGAAAAGCCGTCACCACCAGTGACGTTGGTCGTGTTCGAGTGGGCGGAGGCAACGCCAGCGCTGCCGCAGAGCGCGCTAAGGGCGAGTGCAGTGACGACCGCGAACTTCCTGGTCAACTCGGTTCCTTCCTGGATTCACGGTAAGCCGCGCTTACATAGCAAGAAACCGAAACATGTGGCGAAAAGTCACGCGGACAAGGCCCATTCGCGCTGGATTCCACCGGATGGCTCAGCGACGCCGCGCACCGTTCACCCGGACGCACGCGCCGGAATTTCAACCGACGTGCGTCCGGCCCACTGGCAAGGAGGAGTCCAGTGGGCCGGACAGGCTTTTCGGCATTTCGCCCGCACGCAATCGAGCGCCGGGCGGATGTGGAGCTAAATGGTCCGACTGCGACCTCTGGGCCTGCGGCTTCGAGGCGCCGGACGGTGGCCGTACCACGCGGCCACCGGGCGATCCGTCCCGCGGCGCTGCGGCGTCGCCCGCGGATCGGGATCTCCGGCGGACCGGAACCGGATCAGAGTGTCGGAATTCCGGTCCCACCTCTGTGTCGCGAACAGAGGGGAGCACATGGCAGCGAAAGCACGGCGAACGGGAAGACTTCCGCCGCGCCGACTTCTGGCGGTTTCCGTATCACGCCTGGTTGAACAGGCTGCCGACACCGGCGCTGGTCGGCCCGTTCAGCGGGTGGACCTGCACGGCGCCGGTGCCGAGCGGATTCTTCACCGGAATTGCGGGCTTCTTGTTGCTGCTGCGGCCCATACCGTCCAGGTACACCCCGGAGACCTTGGCCGCCTTGTTCTTACCGGTGACGGTCGCCGACTGGCTCTCGTCGAACGCGCTGCCCTTGGTGAGATTCCCCTGCTTGGCCACGCGCATCACCGTGTCGGCGGCGGGCACGAGCGCCGGAGTCACCTCGGTCTGGGACATGAGGCCGAGCGGGCCGGTGTTTTCGTGGGCAGGTGCCTTGGTGACGGCCGAAGCCGCCACGGCGGAACCACCCACAAGACCCGCACCAATGGCCAACGCCGCAGTGGTGAAAACTGCCTTCTTCATGATTCACCTCACTTGAAGTTACCTCTGATCCGACAGACGCAGAACATAGCAGTCCGCAGCCAGCTCAAAGCGAGGCGCTACTCCATACGCATGAATACATAGGGAGTGAAGAAGCGCATTACCCGGTTCCCCCCGGAGGGATTCACATCTGTTCGGCGAAACGATTGATCGTATGGTGTTTCAAGCATGAGGCAATCGATATACCGGCCGAAAAGAAAATTATGACACCACGTCCTTGCGGGCGAATCCCCTGAACGCCAGGGCGAACAGCACCAGCGCGTACGTCAGGGAGATCGAGGCACCCTGGATCATGCCGGACCACTCCGGGTGCGGCTGGACGGCGTCGGCCCAGGCGAACTGCCAGTGCGCGGGCAGGAAGTCGCGCCAGTGGCCGAGCGCGGTGACGGCGTCCAGGACGTTGCCGACGATGGTCAGGCCGACCGCGCCGCCGACCGCGCCGAGCGGGGCGTCCGTCTTCGTCGACAGCCAGAACGCGAGCCCTGCGGTGACCAGTTGGGACACGAAGACGTACGCCACGGTCAGCGCGAGGCGCTGCGTCGCCGTGCCGGTGTCGAGCGCGCCGCCCGTCGGTATCTGCAGCGGGCCCCAGCCGTAGGCCGCCGTACCGACCGCGAGGGCGACCACCGGGAGCAGGATCATCGCGGCGAGGCTCAGCCCGAGCGCCACGGCCAGCTTGGACCACAGCAGCCGGGCGCGGGGCACGGGTGCGGCGAGCAGATAGCGCAGGGAGGACCAGCTCGCCTCCGAGGCGACCGTGTCCCCGCAGAACAGGGCGACCGGGATCACCAGCAGGAAGCCAGCCGAGACGAACAGGTTCACCGCGGCGAAGTTGGCGCCCGAGGCGGTGGCCGTGTCCATCAGGGTGATCCGGCCGTCGCGGCTCGACGGGTCGCCGCCGATCGCGAAGGCGATCAGCAGCACGAACGGCAGCAGGGCGAGGACGGCGCCCATGACCAGGGTGCGGCGCCGCTTGAGCTGACGGACCAGCTCCACCCGCAGGGGCAGGGTGTGCCGCGTCGAAAAGCCGGAGGCGACCTCGGTGAGCGTGCTCATGCGGAACCTCCGATCAGGGTGAGGAAGGCGTCTTCCAGGCGGCGGTGCGGGCCGACCGAGGCGACCGGCACCTCCAGCCGCACCAGCTCCGCGACCAGTCGCTCGGCCGTGCCGCCGGGGTTCAGCCGGATCAGCAGCCCGTCGTCGGTGCGCACGGCGGAGGCGACGCCGGCCAGCGCGGTCACCTTCTCCACGACCGGCTCCTCCACGGGTCTGGCGGTGCCCACGAGCAGTGTGTCGCCGGATCCGACGATCTCGCCGACGGGACCGGCCTGGACGAGCCGGCCGCGGTCCATCACCACCAGGTGGGTGCAGGACTGCTCGACCTCGGCGAGGAGATGGCTGGAGACGATCACCGTGCGGCCGCCGGCCGCGTAGCGGATCATCACCTCGCGCATCTCGCGTATCTGGGGCGGGTCGAGGCCGTTGGTGGGCTCGTCGAGGATGAGCAGGTCGGGCAGGCCGAGCATGGCCTGGGCGATGGCGAGGCGCTGGCGCATGCCCTGCGAGTAGGTGCGCACCGCGCGGGCGAGCGCGTCGCCGAGCCCGGCGATCTCCAACGCCTCGTCCAGGTGGGCGTCCTCCGGCGGGCGGCCGGTGGCCCGCCAGTACAGCTCCAGGTTCTCCCGGCCGGACAGGTGCGGCAGGAAGCCCGCGCCCTCCACGAAGGCGCCGACCCTCGACAGCACGGGTGCGCCGGGCCGGATCGCGTGGCCGAAGACGCGGATCTCGCCGTCGTCGGGGCTGATGAGGCCCATGAGCATGCGCAGGGTGGTGGTCTTTCCCGCGCCGTTGGGTCCGAGGAGGCCGAGCACCTGGCCCTTCTCCACCCGGAAGGACAGCTCGCGCACCGCGTACCGGTCGGCGGATCTGGCGTACCGCTTGCTCAAGTCCTTGATGACGAGCGGGACTTCGGCCAGCTCGGGATCGGGGGCGGGGGTGGCCGTACGGCGGCGGGCGGTGAGCAGCAGGGCGAGCGCCACCGCCGCGCCGGCCGCCGGCAGCCACCAGACCCAGGCGGGCAGGGGTGCCGCGGCGGTGGTGACGGCGGGGGCCGTCGGCACGCTCAACTCTCCCTTGAGGGAGACGGTGTAGGTGGCCGGAGCGACCGGGGAGGCGTAGCCGAGGTCGGTGGAGGCGACGACAAGACGGAGCCGGTGGCCCTTCTGCACCTCGTGGTCGATGGCCGGGAGGGTGACCGTGACGTCCTTGCCGGACTTGGCGCCCGTGACCCGGAAAGGGGTGACGAGCTGGGAGGGCAGCACCTGCTGGGTGCCGTCGGGGCCGACGTCGTAGACCTTGCCGAAGAGGACTGCGTCGTCGCTGGTCGAGGTGATGTGGACGGTCGCGGTCGGGGTGCCGGTGATCTGCAGGTCGCGGGTGAGCCGCGCGGAGTCGAACGTCGCGTACTGGCCGGGGAAGTCGAGGGAGACGCCGAGGCCGAGCGAGGACAGCTGGGTGAGGCCGCCGAAGCCGCCGAGGCCGGGCAGGGCGGAGACGCCGGGCGGGCTGGCACCGGCCGGGTTGGCGACCTGCTGCCCGGTGCCGCCGGTCAGGGCGATGCGGCGCGGGTGGTCGCGCAGGCCGGGGTAGGCGCCGGCGGTCGCGCCGCGCAGCTGGGCGGTGCCGTCGGTGGAGTTCACGCCGCCGGTGCGGGTGATGCGGAAGGCCGGGCCGGTGCCGGGCGAGGCGTCGCCCTTCAGATAGCGGTCGAACCACGCACGTACGCGTGCCTGGACCCGGCCGGTCTCCATGTCGCCGCCGTCGTGGCCGCCCGCGATCCAGTCGACGGCGACGGGGGCGCCGTTCGCCCGGATCGCCCTCTCGGCGGCGTCGGACTGGCCGAGGGTGAACAGGGAGTCCGTCTGGCCCTGCACCAGCAGGGCGGGCACCCGGATGCGGGCGCCGACGGCCGACGGCGAGCGCTCCTCCAGCAGTTTGCGAGCGGCCGCGTCCGGGGTGCCGGACTCGGCGACCCTGTCGTACATCCGGCACAGCGCGGGCTCGAAACGGGCGCAGCCGCCACCGGTGTTGAAGAAGACGCCGGCCCACAGTTTCTTGAACACGCCGTTCGGGAACAGGGCGTCCGCGAGGTTCCAGTAGGTGATGGCCGGGGCGATGGCGTCCACCCGGTGGTCGTATCCGGCGGTGAGCAGGGAGATCGCGCCGCCGTAGGAGCCGCCGGCCATGCCCACGCGCGGGTCGCCGGGTTTGTCGAGCTGGACCTCGGGCCGTTTGGCCAGCCAGTCGATGAGCCGGGAGACGTCGGTGACCTCGCCCTCGGGGTCGTTGAGCCCGATCTTGCCGGTGGACTTCCCGAAGCCGCGCGCGGACCACGTCAGGACCGCGTACCCGTCCCCGGCGAGGTTCTCGGCCTGCTGGCGCATGTCGTCCTTGCTGCCGCCGAAGCCGTGCGCCAGCAGGACGGCGGGGTGCCGTCCGGAGGTGGCCGGAGTGAAGTACGACGTGTCCAGGCGGACGCCGTCGACGGCCACGACCTGGTCGGTCCTGTGCACCGGGGGTGTGTCACCGGATGCGGCGGCCGTCCACGTACCGGCACCGGCCAGCACCACGACGGCGGCCGCGGCGGCGAGCAGCCGACGCGGCCCCTTGAGCAGCCCCCGCACCGGGGGCACCCGAAGATCCATGCCCTCAACGGTACGGGCCGCCACCGACAACCGCTGAGGCCGCTGGGCTGAACCCCGGCCCCTCCCGCAGGAGTACATGGTCTGCCCGGCGTACACCAGCCGTGGTACGAAGGCGCATGGACATTCGCCGGGCCACCGCCGTCGCCGAAGTCGTCGCCGCCGGTCACCTGTTCGACAACCCGGCGCGTCCGGAGTGGGCGGAGCGTTTCCTCACCACCGCCGGGCACCATCTGCTGCTGGCGTACGCCGACGGCGGGCCGGTCGGCTTCGTCAGCGCAGTCGAGACGGTCCACCCCGACAAGGGCACCGAGATGTTCCTGTACGAGCTGGCGGTGGCGGAGCCGTACCGGCGCCGGGGCATCGGGCGGGCGCTGGTGCAGCGGCTGGCCGCCCTGGCCCGCGAGCGCGGCTGCTACGGCATGTGGGTCGGGGTGGACACCGGAAACGACGTCGCCCTTGCCGCCTATCGCAGCGCGGGCGGCAAGGACGACGCTTCGTGCAGGGTGATGACCTGGGAGTTCTGACTAGGCCTGCGCGCTCTCGGCGAGCGGCGTGGCCGGCGCGACCGGCGCGCCCTCGGCGAGCTGCTCCTCCTCGGCCGGCCGGATGTCCTCCGGGAGGGACACCACCCAGCGGGTCTCGCGGCGCGGGCGGAGATAGAAGGCCCAGTAGAGGGTGGCGACGGCGGTGATGCCGCCGGTCCACCACAGGTACGTCGGGTCCTGCTCGACCAGGACGTAGACGAGGACGGCGATCAGCAGGACCGGCATCGTCGGCCACAGCGGCATCCGCCACGCCTTCCTGGTGCCGTGCGCGCCGCGCCGGGACAGCAGCGAGGCGATCGCGACCAGCAGGTACAGGCCGGTGACGGCGACGCCGGTGACGCCGTAGAGGGTGTCCAGGTTGACGAAGCAGAGGAAGGCGCCGGGGATGCCGACGACGAGGGTGGCGACCCAGGGGGAGCCGAACCGGCCGAGCTTGGCGAGGGCGTTGTTGACCGGGGAGGGCCAGGCCTTGTCGCGGGCGGAGGCGAACAGGACGCGGGAGTTCTGGATGACCATGACGATGCCCGCGTTGATGATCGCTAGGGCGACGCACAGGCTGACGAAGGTGCCGACGGCCGAGTTGCTCCAGGCGATGACCATGCTGGAGATGTCGCCGCCGGTCAGCGTCTTGAGGTCACCGGCGCCGAGGGTGATCGCCACGACCGGCACCAGGATGACGACGCTGGAGATGGCGAGGGTCGCGAGGACGGTACGGGCGACGCTGCGGCGCGGGTTCTCCAGTTCCTCGGAGAGGTAGATGGCGGTGGAGAAGCCCTGGGTGGCGAAGAGGGCGATGGCGAGCCCGGAGAGGACCATCATGGCCGTGACCGGGGTGACGTGCGTGTGCTCACCGGCGACCTGCAGCGAGCTCACGAGGCTGCCGGCACCGCGGTGGGCGTGGGTGAAGCCGAGCAGGGCGACGACTCCGGCGGCGACGACCTCCAGGACCAGGAAGATGCCGGTGATCCAGGCGTTGGCGCGCAGGTCCAGCAGACCGGCGAGGGTCGCCGCGATCATCACGCCGGCGCCCGTCATGGACGGGTCGAGGTGGACGATGGGGGCGAGGTAGTCGGCGGTGCCCATGGCGATGACCGGGGGGACGATCATCACGACGAGCAGCGACATCACGAAGGCCAGCCAGCCGGCGAGCCGTCCGGCGAGGGTGGAGACGATCGCGTACTCGCCGCCCGCGCTGGGGACGAGGGTGCCCAGCTCCGAGTAGCAGAAGGCCACGGGGATACAGAGGAGCGCGCCGATGGCGAGGCAGAGCGCCGTCGCCGTGCCCAGGCTGGAGAACAGGTCGGGCACGATCACGAAGAGCGTGGAGGCGGGCGTGACGCACGAGAGGGTGAGCAGGGTGCCGCCGACGACGCCGATGGACCGCTTGAGTTTCTGAGGGCTGTCAGGAGCGGCTATGACGGCTGGGTCGACAGAGCGGAGCGTGTCGGTCATACGGCGGTTCCGATCGACTCGTGCGAGTGAGGGTGGGGGTCGGGAGCGCTATCGCCTCCGGCGGCTGGTCGTACATGCTCTGGTCCGCTCCCGGCGGCTGAATGGAACCCCGACGAAAACCGCCGCGTCAATGGGTGTTCACCTACGAAATCCGCAGCAAAGAAGCGGCCAATCGCCGATTCTCGTATCAACGGTCCCTATGGGCGGGCCCTTGCGGCCGTACGAGAATCGCAGCGTCCCCGCACAAAAAAACAGGGCCGTCCGTATAGCGGACGGCCCTGTCAGACCCTCTCAGTCCCTGTCGGTCGCTCAGTGGTTGCGCGGGAAGCCCAGGTCCACGCCCGCCGGGGCGTCGGCCGGGTCGGGCCAGCGCGTGGTGACGACCTTGCCGCGGGTGTAGAAGTGCGTGCCGTCGTTGCCGTAGATGTGGTGGTCGCCGAAGAGCGAGTCCTTCCAGCCGCCGAAGGAGTGGTAGCCCACCGGCACCGGGATCGGCACGTTCACGCCGACCATGCCGGCCTCGATCTCCAGCTGGAAGCGGCGGGCCGCGCCGCCGTCCCGCGTGAAGATCGCGGTGCCGTTGCCGAACGGCGAGGCGTTGATGAGCGCCACGCCGTCCTCGTAGGTGTCCACGCGCAGCACGCACAGCACCGGGCCGAAGATCTCGTCCTGGTAGGCCTTGGCGCTGGTCGGCACCTTGTCCAGCAGCGAGATGCCGATCCAGTGGCCGTCCTCGAAGCCCTCGACTGTGTAGCCGGTGCCGTCCAGGACCACCTCGGCGCCCTCGCCGGCGGCACCCGACACATAGGACGCGACCTTGTCGCGGTGGGCCGCGGTGATCAGCGGGCCCATCTCGGACGTCGGGTCGTTGCCCGGACCGATCTTGATCTTCTCGGCGCGCTCGCGGATCTTCTCCACCAGCGTGTCGCCGATCGCGCCCACGGCCACGACCGCCGAGATGGCCATGCAGCGCTCGCCCGCCGAGCCGTAGGCCGCCGAGACCGCCGCGTCGGCCGCCGCGTCCAGGTCGGCGTCCGGCAGGACCAGCATGTGGTTCTTGGCGCCGCCCAGGGCCTGCACCCGCTTGCCGTTGGCGGAGGCCGTGGTGTGGATGTAGCGGGCGATCGGGGTGGAGCCGACGAACGACACCGCCTTGACGTCGGGGTGCTCCAGCAGGCGGTCCACGGCCACCTTGTCGCCGTGGACGACGTTGAAGACGCCGTCCGGCAGACCCGCCTCGGACAGCAGCTCGGCGATCCGGACGGAGGCAGACGGGTCCTTCTCGCTCGGCTTCAGCACGAACGTGTTGCCGCACGCGATGGCGATGGGGAACATCCACATCGGGACCATCGCCGGGAAGTTGAACGGCGTGATGCCGGCGACGACACCGAGCGGCTGGCGGATCGCGGCCACGTCGACCCGGCTGGCGACCTGCGTGGACAGCTCGCCCTTCAGCTGGACGTTGATGCCACAGGCCAGGTCCACGATCTCCAGACCGCGCGCGACCTCGCCGAGCGCGTCGGAGTGCACCTTGCCGTGCTCGGCGGTGATCAGCTCGGCGATCTCGTCGCGGTGGGCGTCGAGCAGCGCACGGAACCGGAAGAGGATGGTGGTCCGCTGGGCCAGCGAGGACTGGCCCCAGCTCAGATAGGCGTCCTTCGCCACGGCGACCGCGGCGTCGACCTCGTCGACCGACGCGAACGCGACCTTCGTGGTGACCGCGCCGGTCGCCGGGTCGGTGACCGGCCCGTACGTGCCCGACGCGCCTTCGACGGTCTTCCCGCCGATCCAGTGGTTGACGATCTTCGTCATGCCCAGAGACTCCTTATTACAGATGGCGGCGTCGGGTCGAGACGTGCCGTTCGTACAGCTCTCGTGCCTTGACCGCCGACGGTCGGGTCGCGGTCTCGGCCACAGGAACATCCCACCAGGCCTGCGCCGGAGGCGCGCCCGACACAGTGTCGGACGTTTCGGTCTCCACGTAGACACATGTGGGAGTGTCGGCGGCGCGCGCCTCGGCGAGCGCAGCCCGCAGCTCCCGTACGGTCTTCGCGCGCAGCACCCGCATACCCAGGCTGGCCGCGTTGGCGGCGAGGTCGACCGGCAGCGGGGCGCCCGTGAACGTCCCGTCCCCGGCCTGGAACCGGTAGGCGGTGCCGAACCGCTCGCCGCCCACCGACTCCGAGAGCCCGCCGATGGAGGCGTACCCGTGGTTCTGCACCAGCAGGATCTTGATCGCCACGCCCTCCTGCACGGCCGTCACGATCTCCGTCGGCATCATCAGATACGTGCCGTCGCCGACCAGTGCCCACACGTTCCGCTCCGGCGCGGCCAGCTTCACGCCGAGCGCGGCCGGGATCTCGTAGCCCATGCAGGAGTAGCCGTACTCCAGGTGGTACTGGTCGTACGACCGCGCCCGCCACAGCTTGTGCAGATCGCCCGGGAGCGAACCGGCCGCGTTGATGATGACGTCCGACTCGTCCACCAGGGCGTCCAGGGCGCCGATGACCTGCGGCTGGGTCGGCCGTACGTCGGGTTCCTCGGCCTCGAAGCAGGCGTCGACGCGCTGCTCCCAGCGCTCCTTGTCCTCGGTGTACTCGGCGACGTACGACTCCGCGACCTCGTGCCCGTGCATCACCAGCGCCTCGGTCAGCTCGCCCAGGCCGCTGCGGGCGTCGGCGACCAGCGGGAGTCCGGACAGCTTGTGGCCGTCGTACGGCGCGACGTTGAGGTTGAGGAAGCGGACGTCCGGGTTCTCGAAGAGGGTGCCGGAGGCGGTGGTGAAGTCGGTGTAGCGGGTGCCGACGCCGATCACCAGGTCGGCGGTGCGGGCCAGCTCGTCGGCGGTCGCGGTGCCGGTGTGGCCGACCCCGCCGACGTCCTGCGGGTGGTCGTGGCGCAGGGAGCCCTTGCCCGCCTGGGTGGAGGCGACCGGGATGCGGGTGGCCGCCGCGAACTCGGCGAGGGCCTGCTCGGCGCGGCTGTGGTGGACCCCGCCGCCCGCGATGACCAGCGGCCGGCGTGCCTCGCGGATCGCCCGGACCGCCTCGGCCAGCTCGGTCGGGTCCGCGCCCGGCCGGCGTACCGTCCACACGCGCTCGGCGAAGAACTCCTCCGGCCAGTCGAAGGCCTCCGCCTGCACGTCCTGCGGCAGGGCGAGGGTGACCGCGCCGGTCTCCACCGGGTCGGTGAGGACCCGCATGGCCTGCAGGGCGCTCGGGATCAGGGCTTCCGGGCGGGTGATGCGGTCGAAGTACTTCGACACCGGGCGCAGGGTGTCGTTGACCGACACATCGCCCGCGTACGGCACCTCCAGCTGCTGCAGGACCGGGTCGGCGGGGCGGGTGGCGAAGACGTCGCCCGGCAGGAGCAGGACCGGCAGGTGGTTGACGGTGGCCAGGGCGGCGCCCGTGACCAGGTTGGTCGCGCCCGGGCCGATCGACGTCGTCACCGCGTGCGTGGACAGGCGGTTCGACTGGCGGGCGTAGCCGACCGCCGCGTGCACCATGGACTGCTCGTTGCGGCCCTGGTGGTACGGCATGACGTCGGCGTACTCGATCAGCGCCTGGCCGAGGCCCGCGACATTGCCGTGGCCGAAGATGCCCCAGGTGGCGCCGATCAGCCGCTGCCGCTCGCCGTCGCGTTCGGTGTATTGGGCGGCCAGGAAGCGGACCAGCGCCTGCGCGACGGTCAGCCGGGTCGTCGTCATCGGTACCCCTCTGCGCTTTCTATGTGGGCCGGGTGGAAGCAGATCCGCCACTCCCGGGTCTCGCCCGGGCCCGCCATGACGTTCAGGTAGTACATGTCGTGCCCGGGCTGGGCGATGGACGGGCCGTGCCAGCCGTCGGGGACGAGGACGGCGTCGCCGGAACGGACCTCGGCGAGGACGTCGGAGCCGCCCTCGCGCGAGGGGAACACGCGCTGGTAGCCGAGTCCGTTCGGGCCGTCGATCTCGAAGTAGTAGATCTCCTCCAGCTCGGACTCCTCGCCCGGCCGGTGCTCGTCGTGCTTGTGCGGCGGGTACGACGACCAGTTGCCGCCCGGCGTGATCACCTCCACGGCGATCAGCCGGTCGCAGTCGAAGGAGTCCGCGGAGGCGAAGTTGCGCACCCGGCGCGCGCAGTGTCCGCTGCCGCGCTCCTCGACGGGGACCTCCGGCGCGGGGCCGTAGCGGGCGGGGAGTCGTCGCTCGCACTTCGCTCCTGCCAGGGCGAAGCGGCCTCCCGCGCCGGAGGCGATCTGGACCCGGGAGTCGCGGGGCGCGTACGCGAAGTCGGAGACGTCCGCGAACACGCTTTCCCTACCCAGGAGTTGGAACTCGCCCTTCTCGGACGATGCGGTCTCGATTCGCACGGTACATCCGCCTTCCAGCGGAAGCACGATCCACTCGCTGTCCCCGGTGGTGAACGTATGGCTGCCGCCGGGCGCCAGCTCGACCACGCGCAGGCTGCTGTGTGTCCAGCCGGCCAACTTGGGGTCGATGTCGACGGCGTACTGGGCGTTCGCGGTGGCGCCCCTGGGCAGATGCAGATCGGTGCTGGTCATGCGGCCCTCACAGCAGTCCTACGGCGGTGTCCACGGCCGCGGCCACATCGCCGTCCGCCGGGTACAGCAGCGAGCGGCCGACCACCAGGCCGCGCACGGTGGGGAGTTGGAGCGCGCCGCGCCACTTCTCGTAGGCGGCGACCTGGTCCTCGGGCGAGTCGCCGATGTCACCGCCGAGCAGCACGGCCGGCAGGGTGGAGGTCTCCATGACCCGGGCCATGTCGTCGGGGTTCTGCGTGACCGGCACCTTCAGCCAGGTGTAGGCGGAGGAGCCGCCGAGGCCGGAGGCGATGGCGATGGACTTGGTGACCGCCTCGGCCGACAGGTCGTTGCCGACCTTCCCCTCGGGGGTGCGGCGGCTGATGAACGGCTCGACGAAGACGGGCAGCCGGCGCGCGGCCATGTCGTCGATGGCGCGGGCGGTGGACTCCAGGGTGGTCAGGGAGCCGGGGTCGTCGTAGTCGATGCGCAGCAGCAGTTTGCCCGCGTCGAAACCGAGCCGCTGGATGTCCTCGGGGCGGTGCCCGGTGAACCGGTCGTCCAGCTCGAAGCTGGCGCCCTGCAGTCCGCCGCGGTTCATGGAGCCCATGACCACCTTGTGGTCGAGGGCGCCGAGCAGGAGCAGGTCGTCCAGGATGTCGGCGGTGGCGAGGACGCCGTCCACGCCGGGCCGGGACAGTGCCAGACACAGCCGTTCCAGCAGGTCGGCGCGGTTGGCCATGGCGAGCTTGCGGTCGCCGACCCCGAGGGCACCCCGGGCGGGGTGGTCGGCGGCGACGATCATCAGCTTGCCGCTCTCGTTGAGCAACGGCCTGCGCACCCGGCGCACGGCGGCCTCTGCGATGGCCTCGGGGTGGTGGGTGCGGATACGGACGAGTTCGGCCACATCGACACGGGGCCTCCGTCCGGCGTCCCCGCCCTCGGTGTGCGTGCCCGTGACCCGGCCCGCCCTCACAGCACCGCTCCGGCGTCGAGCGCGGCGGCCACCTCGTCCGGGGTGGGCATCGCGGAGGAGCACTCCAGGCGGGAGGCGACGATGGCGCCGGCCGCGTTGGCGTGCCGCATGATCGTCTCCAGGTCCCAGCCGGCCAGCAGGCCGTGGCAGAGCGAGCCGCCGAAGGCGTCACCGGCGCCGAGGCCGTTGAGGACGTCGACGGGCAGGGGCGGCACCTCGGCGGAGTCGCCGGACGCGCTGACCGCCAGGACGCCCTTGGGGCCCTGCTTGACCACGGCGATCTCCACGCCCGCGTCGAGCAGCGCACGGGCGGCGGCATGCGGTTCACGCACTCCGGTCGCCACCTGCACCTCGTCCAGGTTGCCGACCGCGACCGTGGTGTGGCGCAGGGCTTCGGCGTAGAAGAGGCGGGCCGCGTCGGGGTCGGACCAGAACATGGGCCGCCAGTCGAGGTCGAACACCGTGGTGCCCGCCTTCGCCCGGTGGGCGAGGGCCGCGAGGGTCGCCGTACGGCTCGGCTCCTCGCTCAGGCCGGTGCCGGTGACCCAGAAGATACGGGCCTCTCGGATGGCGCCGAGGTCCAGGTCGTGGGCGTCGATCTCCAGATCGGGCGCCTTGGGCTGCCGGTAGAAGTAGAGCGGGAAGTCGTCCGGCGGGAAGACCTCGCAGAAGGTGACCGGGGTCGGGAGCCCGCGGACCGGGGTGACCCAGCGGTCGTCGACGCCGAAGCCGCGCAGCGCCTCGTGCAGATAGGCGCCGAACGGGTCGTCGCCCGTGCGGGTGATCACGGCGGTGCGTCGGCCCAGCCGGGCCGCGGCGACCGCGACGTTCGTCGCCGACCCGCCGAGGAACTTGCCGAAGGACGACACCTGGGCGAGCGGGACGCCGGTCTGCAGCGGGTAGAGGTCCACTCCGATCCGCCCCATGGTGATCAGGTCGTAGGCCATCGGCTTCCCTTCGTTATGACTCTCCCCGGCTTTCTAGTCCCGTACGGCGAACCCTGTCAATGTTTTGTCCAGACATTCGGACCAGCTCTTGACACCGCTTTCCGGGCGCCCGCACTCTGGCGCCCATGACGTCGCTGTCACCCTCCTCCTCACTGTCCCGTATCCGGATCGGATCGGCGCCCGACTCCTGGGGCGTGTGGTTCCCCGACGACCCCCGCCAGGTGCCCTGGCAGCGCTTCCTCGACGAGGTGGCCGGCTCCGGCTACGAGTGGATCGAACTCGGCCCCTACGGCTATCTCCCCGGCGACCCCGCCGTGCTCGCGGAGGAGACCGCGCGGCGCGGCCTGAAGGTGTCGGCCGGCACCGTCTTCACGGGCCTGCACCACGGCGAGTCCGTGTGGGACAAGACGTGGGCGCACGTGTCGGACATCGCGGCACTGACCCAGGCGATGGGCGCCCGGCATCTCGTCGTCATCCCGTCCTTCTGGCGGGACGACAAGACGGGCGAGGTGCTGGAGCCGGACACGCTGACCGCCGAGCAGTGGCGGAACCTGACCTCGCTGACCGAGCGGCTCGGGCGGGAGGTGCGGGAGCGGTACGGGCTGACGATCGTCGTCCATCCGCATGCCGACACCCACATCGACAGCGAGGAGAACGTCAGCCGCTTCCTCGACGGCACGGACTCCGACCTGGTGTCGCTGTGCCTGGACACCGGGCACTACGCGTACTGCGGCGGGGACAGCGTGCGGTTGATCGAGACGTACGGGGAACGGATCGGGTATCTGCACCTCAAGCAGGTGGATCCGGAGGTCCTCGCGGACGTACGGGCCAAGGGCACGCCGTTCGGGCCGGCGGTGGCCCAGGGCGTGATGTGCGAACCACCGCGTGGTGTACCGGAGTTGGGGCCCGTGCTGGAGGCCGCGCAGCGACTGGGCGGGGATCTGTTCGCGATCGTCGAGCAGGACATGTATCCGTGTGCGCCGGATGCGCCGTTGCCCATCGCCCGGCGGACTCGGGCGTTTCTTCGGTCCTGCGGGGTGTAGGAACGCCTGATCGCCAGGGGGTTGCGGTTGCCGCTCGTAGCATGGAGGGCGTGTCCTGGGAGACCGTGCCCGCCTGGCCCCATCCGGCGTTGCGGCCCGGTGTGATCAGTTATCGCGGTGTTCGGGTGCGCCTCGACCGGCCGCGCCGCCGGCTGGAGGCGCCGATCGGTGCGGCCACGTTGCTGCTGGGTTTCGAGCAGCCGGTGCGCATCTCCCGTGCCGGCCAGCCTCCGGTGTCGCTGGTGTCCGTGGTCAACGGGCTGACCACCACCCCCGCCCTCGGTGAGCACGGCGGCCGGCTGTCCGGCGTCGAGGTGCTGCTCGCTCCCTGGGCCGCGTTCACGTTGTTCGGTACACCTCAGTACGAGCTGGCCAACCGGTCGGTGGACGCGGAGGAGTTCCGTCTCGGTGAACTGGCCGGGGCGCTGGCCGCGTTGCCGGGCTGGCCCGAGCGGTTCGCGTTGCTCGACCGGGTGCTGCTGGAGCGGTTCCGTGCCGGAGTGCCCGTGTCCGAGCGGGTGGTGCACGCCTGGTCGCTGCTGCGGCGCCACGCCGGCGCGCTGCCGGTGCCCCGGCTGGCCGAGGAAGTGGGCTGGAGCGTGCGGCACCTGGAGAACCGCTTCCGGGAACAGATCGGTCTGTCCCCGAAGGCGGCGGCCCGGGTGCTGCGGCTGCAGCGGGCACGGCGGCTGCTGGCCGCCGGGCACGGGCAGGCGGAGACCGCGGCGGTGTGCGGCTACTACGACCAGGCGCACTTCAGCGGCGAGTTCAAGGCCATGACGGGCTGCACTCCCGGGGAGTTCCTGGCGGCCCGGCGGCTGCCGGCGGCGGGCGCCGTGACCGACCGGCTGGCGGGCGAGGCCACCAGCCTGCTGCTCACCCCCGGCCGCGGTGCGCTTTTTTCCAAGACCCGGGCGGGCAGGGCCCGGCACGCTGATCGCCCGGCCATCATGCGCCCCGCAGAAGCGGGGCTTCCGGCGGCCAGGGGGACTGATCCAGGGGGCACCCCTGGGTGAAGCGGCCGCCGGAGCGTCGGGGGGGAGACGGCGGGCCGGGTCTGACGCAGCAGACCCGGCCCGTCCTCTCGACCCGCTTCCGCCGGCCGTGGACGACCTGTTCCGCCACCCCCTGCTCGGCCCGGAATCAACGCGCCCACCGACGCCCCGGCGTACGCCTTTGCAGCGGCTGTGTCACAAACACCTCTTCCGTGTCACACATGTCGCGTGTACGCGGATTGTGCGTCACATCGTGTCGACAGGCACTGACCGCCGGTCACTCTGCGTCGTTCACCGAGCGCAGGCTTGTGATCGCCGGCGCAGCGCCCGGCTCCCCCGACGACCGCCCCCGGTCGCCGCTGTGGCGCGCACAGGGAGGTGCAACTCATGACCGACCAAAGGCTCTGGTCCTACAAGGAGATCGCGGCGCACATCAAAGTGCAGCCGGACACCGTACGGTCCTATCGCAAGCACGGGCTGCTGCCTCCGCCCGACCATGTGGAGAGCGGCAAGCCCTACTGGTACGCCGACACCGTCCGCGCCTGGGTGGCCTCCCGGCCGGGCAACCGCGGCCGTGCCTGACCCCCACCGCAAATCGGCTGTGCCTCACGGGACCTGTGAGGCACGGTCACCCCCATGAGCTTCTCCGTCAAACCCACCCTGACCGGCCGGAAGACCGTACTGCGGCCCTTCACCGAGGCCGATGCCGACGTCAGGTGGGAGATCATGGCCGACCCCGAGGTCCTCCGCTTCACCTACGAGCCGTCCGACGAACTCACCCTGGAGCGGGTGCGGTCCTGGTACGGCTCCCGGGGCACCGCGCCCGACCGTCTCGACCTGGCCGTCACGGACACGGGGACCGGCGAGCTCCTGGGCGAGGTCGTCCTGTACGAGTACGACCCGGCCGCCGGCAGCTGCACCTTCCGCACGCTCATCGGCCCCCGGGGTCGCGGCCGCGGGCTCGGCACCGGGGCGACCCGGCTGATCGTGGGCTACGGCTTCGAGCAACTCGGTCTGCACCGCGTCCAGTTGGAGGTGTACGGCCACAACGCCCGTGCCCGGCGGGTCTACGAGAAGGCCGGTTTCGTGGTCGAGGGCGTGCGGCGGGAGGTGCAGCGGCGCGACGGCGAGTGGGCCGACGAGGTGAACATGTCGATGCGGGACCGGGAGTGGGCCGCTCTCAGCCCCACGGCTCGATGACCGTGACCCCGGCCCCCGGTGCCGTACCCATCGCCGCGAGGGCCGCCGGTGCGGCGTCGAGTGTGAGGGTGGAGGTCACCAGGAGGTCGGGGCGCAGGGCGCCGGAGCGGACCAGACCGAGCATGCCGGCGTAGGTGTGGGCCGCCATGCCATGGCTGCCGAGAAGTTCGAGTTCCAGGGCGATGGCACGGGCCAGCGGGACGGGGGTGGTGCCGTCGGCCGAGGGCAGCAGGCCCACCTGGACATGCCGGCCCCGGCGGCGCAGGCCGTTCACGGACGCGGCGCAGGTGGCGGGCGAGCCGAGGGCGTCCAGGGAAAGATGGGCGCCGCCGTCGGTCAGCTCGCGGACGGCGGCGGCCGTGTCCGGCGTGCCGGTCGCGTCCAGGCACTGCGCGGCACCGAACTTCCGCGCCAGGTCGAGGGCCTGGGGGGATACGTCGACGGCGACCACGCGTGCTCCGGCCGCCGCCGCGATCATCACCGCCGACAGCCCGACCCCGCCGCAACCGTGCACCGCGACCCACTCCCCCGCCGCCACCCGGCCCTGCTGCACCACCGCGCGGAAGGCGGTGGCGAAACGGCAGCCGAGGGCGGCGGCGGTGGCGTACGCCATGTCGTCGGGGATCGCGACCAGGTTGACGTCGGCGTGGTCGAGGGCGACGTACTCGGCGAAGGAGCCCCAGTGGTGGAAGCCCGGCTGGGTCTGGCGTTCGCACACCTGCTGGTCGCCCGCCGCGCAGGCCGGGCAGGTGCCGCAGGCGCAGACGAACGGCACGGTGACCCGGTCGCCGGGCCGCCACGCGGTCACCCGGGAGCCCACCGACTCGACGACACCGGCGAGTTCGTGGCCGGGCACGTGCGGCAGCGTGATGTCGGGGTCGTGGCCCATCCAGCCGTGCCAGTCGCTTCGGCAGAGGCCGGTCGCCTCGACCCGCACGACGACGCCGTGCTCCACAGGCTCCGGGTCGGGTACGTCCCGCACCTCGGCCGGCTCGCCGTACCGCTCGAACACCACCGCTCGCATCCGCGCTCCTTTCGGAAACCTCCGCGCAGACTAGACGGTTCGGGGGCCGCCGGGTTGTGGCGCCGGTTCCCGTTCGTCGGGGCTGGTCGCTCTCACGCGGCGGTGGCCGCATGTTCCGTGCAGCCCCGCGCCCCTTACGCAGGTCGTTTGTCGTCCCCCTCGCTCACACCGAACCGTTCGTGGAAGCGGCGCAACGGGGCCGGAGCCCACCACGTGGCCCTGCCCGTCAAGCGCATGATCGCGGGTACCAGCAGGCTGCGGACCACCATCGCGTCCATCAGGACCGCCAGTGCGATGCCCAGGCCGAGCATCTTGGTGTTGGTCACCCGTGAGGTACCGATGGCCACCATCACCACCGCGAGGATGACCGCCGCCGCGGTGATCAGTCCGCCGGTGCGCTGGAGTCCGTGCCGCACCGCCGCGTCGTGGTCGCCCGTGCGGTCGTACTCCTCCTTGATGCGGGAGAGCAGGAACACGCCGTAGTCCATGGAGAGCCCGAAGGCCACGCAGAACATCAGCACGGGCAGGGTGGTCTCGATGGAGCCGGAGCTGGTGAAGCCGAGGGCGCCGGAGAGGTGGCCGTCCTGGAACACCCAGACCACGGCACCGAACATCGCGGTCAGGCTGAGCGCGTTGAGCACCACGGCCTGCACGGGTATCAGCACGCTTCCGGTGAGCAGGAAGACCAGCAGGAGCGTGACGACGGCGATGAACGCGGCGGCCCAGGGCAGGCGCCGGCCTATCGCGTGCTTGGTGTCGACGAGGACCGCGGCCGTGCCGGTCACCTTGGCGTCGAAGGGGGTGCGCAGGGAGCGCAGATCACCGACCAGGCGCTGGGCCGGGTCGTCCACGGCCTCCCCCCTCGGCTGCACCGTGAAGTAGGCGGCGTCGCCCTTGACCAGCGGGCCGTCGACGCGGGCCACTTCGGGAAGGGCGGCCACCCGCTGCTTGTAGGCGGCGTACTGGGCGGCGGTGGCCCTGCCCTCGGCGAGAACCTCCAGACCGCCGCCGGGGCTGCCGGGGAAGCCCTCGCGGATGTGCTCCTGCACCACGTGGGACTCGGCGGTCGAGGGCAGCTGGCGATCGTCGGCGGTGCCGAACTTCACGCCCAGGAAGGGCAGTCCGAGGGCCACCAGCAGGACGGTGGTGCCGAGCGCGAAGAGCGGGGCCCTGCGCATCACCAGGCCTGCGGCGCGGGCCCAGGTCGTCCCGGGGGTCGCGGTGGTCCCCTCGGCGGGCTTCGGGGCTCGGCGTCGGCGGAACAGCCGTCGCAGATCCAGGGAGTTGACCCGGTGGCCGAGCAGGATCAGGGCGGCCGGGAGCAGGATCAGGGCGGCGGCCGCGGCGAGCAGGACCACGGCGATGCCGGCGTAGGCGAAGGACCGCAGGAAGTACTGCGGGAAGACCATCATGGCGGCCAGGGACACCGCCACTGTGAGGGCGGAGAACAGGACCGTGCGGCCGGCGGTGCGCAGGGTCGTGCCGACCGCGGTCAACGGGGTGGCGCCCGTGGACAGTTCCTCGCGGAAGCGGCGGACGATGAACAGGGCGTAGTCGATGGCCAGGCCGAGGCCGAGGGCCGTGGTGAGGTTGAGCGCGAAGACGGAGACGTCGGTGAAGGCCGTCAGGCCGCGCAGGACGGCGTTGGTGCCGAGGATGGCGACGATGCCGATGCCGAGCGGCAGCAGGGCCGCGATCGCGCTGCCGAAGACCATCACCAGAAGCACCAGTGTGATCGGCAGGGCGATCATCTCGGCGCGGGCCAGGTCCTCCTTGATGATCGTCTGCATCTCGTGCCGGACCGCGACGATGCCGCCGACCCTCACCCGGACCGGGCCGTGCGTGCCCCGGTAGTGCGGGGCGATGCGGTCGAGCGTCCGGCCCATCGCGTTGTCGTCGCCGGCGATGCGGGCGGCGATCAGCGCCTCGTGGCCGTCCTTGGCGCGCAGGGCCGGTGACCTGCTCTGCCAGTAGGAGCCGACGCCGGTCACGCCCTTCTCCCCCGCCAACCGGCCGGCCAGGTCGCGGGCTTCGGACGCGACCGCCGGATCGTCGACCGAGGCCCGGCCCGAGTCGACCAGGAGCAGCAGGTTCGGCTGGGAGTCGGGGAACTCGCGCTCCAGGGCCTTGGTGGCGTACGTCGACTCGGCGGCCGGGTCCTCCCAGCCGCCGCTGCCGAGGCGGTCCGCGACTCCGCTGCCGGCCAGCACGGCGAGCGCGGTGAGCACCAGGGCCACGAGGAGTGACAGGCGTGGACGGGCGGTGACGAATCGGGTGTAGCGGCCGGGTCGGGGCGGCACCGCGTTCCGCGGTCCCTCCTGCGCCCCTTCCGGCGCTTCCTCCCCCGTCCGCAGCGGCGTGTTGACTTCGGTCATCGTGCGGTGTCCCCTTCACCTGACCCATGTCTGTGCAGGCAGGCAGCATGAGTCGCTCATTGCCAATAGACTGACAAACACGAGAGATCGCTCGCGTTCCTCCAGAATGCGAGCGGCCACTCGCATTTGTCAATCAGGTTCGGAGAGCTGGGGATAACGCGTGCCCGACAACCCGCAGACGCAGAAGGAGCAGCCGCGCCGCCGGCAGGCCCGCGGGGAGCGCCGTATCGCCCAGTTGCTCGAGGCGGCCGCGCGGGTCTTCTGCACCACCGGCTACACCGCCGCCAGCACCAATGCCATCGCCCGCGAGGCCGGCGTCTCGCCGGGCACGCTCTACCAGTTCTTCCCGAACAAGGAGGCGATCGCGATCGAGCTGGGCGACCGGCTCGTCCACGAGATGCGGGAGACCTACGGCGAGGCACTGGCCCCCGTCGATCCCGCCACCCCGCTGGAGGAGGCCATCGGTTCCACCGTCGACCGGTTCATGGCCTTCAACACCGAGCACCCGGTGTTCTTCGCGCTGATGCACGGCCCCGACATCCCGGGCCGGATGGCCGAGACGCACGACCAGCTGCACGCGACACTGATCGGCCGGACCGGGGACCTGCTCACCACCCTCATGCCCGGCGCCACCCCGGCCGACGTCACCCGCACGGCGCACGTCTGCCTCGGCATCTACAAGTCCGGCCTCGAACTGGTCCTCGCCCACGAGGGCACCGAACGCGCGGCCTATGTCCAGGAGATCAAGGACGTCCTGGTCCGCTACCTGCGCCCCCTGGTGGGCGACCGGCTCGGGTGAGGCCGGTCCGGGGAGCCGATCGACCGTGAACGGAGCCCACCCGAACTGCGCCCCCCGGCACATCTGCCTAGAGTGCGGATAGATCGCCTCGCCCAGCCGCTGTCCGAGGGGACCCCCGTGAGCCACTCCCCGCCTCCCGGCACGCCCAAGGCCCGTATCCCCGGCCCACAGCAGCCGCCACCGCCGTATCCCCGCATCGCCGCGGGCCTGTGGCGGCGATGTCTGGGCGGGGGGCTCGCCCTGTGGGTGCTGATCGCGTGGGTGACGTACGAGACGCGGAACAGCACGCTGCTGCCGACGCTGATCCTGCTCGGCAGCTTTCTCGTACCGGTCGCCTTCGTACTGTGGGCGTACGAACGGCACTGCCGTGACCTGGGCGTCAGCGCGATCCTCGGCTGCTTCCTGGCCGGCGGGACACTCGGCGTGCTCGGCGCCTCGCTGACGGAGTCGAACCTGCTGCGCCCCTCGCCGGGGACGTTCGCCGGCGTCTGCCTGATCGAGGAGGCGGCCAAGCTCGCCGCGCTGGTGTTCGTGCTGCGCCGGCAGCCGGCCGTCCGCGGGCTGCGCGCCGGACTGGTGCTCGGCGCGGCCGTCGGCTTCGGCTTCGCCGCACTGGAGAGCACCGGGTACGCCGTGAACGCAGCCGTCTCCAGCGCGGCCGTCTCCGCCGAGGGCATCGATCTGCGCACCCTGCTGGAGACGGAGCTGCCGCGCGGGCTGCTCGGCCCCTTCGGGCACGGGCTGTGGACCGCGATCGCCGGCGGCGTTCTGCTGTCCCGGCGCCGTCTGAACGGGCACTTCCGCCTCTCCGCGCCGGTCGCCGGCACCTGCCTGGGCGTGGCCCTGCTGCACGCATTGGGGGACGCCACGCACGGCGCCGCGCTCTGGGCGGTAGCCCGGCTGACCGGCACCGCACCCGAGGGACAGCTGTTCGCACAGGGGTACCTCGTCCGGCCGAGCGCCGCACAGGAGCCCCTGTTCACGCTGTTCTCGGTCGGCGGACTGGCACTGGTGGCCCTGGCCGGGGTCGGCTGGGTGCGGTCGCTGGCGCGCCGGGACGCCTCTTGGTGAGGTACCCCCTAGGGGTATAGTGTGGAGAGCGTGGGGTTCCCTCGCGGGCCCCACCGGCCCCACCCGCCTCGACGAGGAGTAACGACATGACCGCCCACACCGACACCCCCGGCTCCGTCACCACCGTCTACAAGGTGACCGGCATGAGCTGTGGCCACTGCGAGGGCTCCGTCTCCGGCGAGATCTCCCGGATCCCCGGCGTCAGCTCGGTGAAGGCCGTCGCGTCCACCGGCGAGGTGACCGTGGTCTCCGAGGCGCCGCTGGACGACGAGGCCGTGCGCGCCGCCGTGGACGAGGCCGGCTTCGAGCTGGCCGGCAAGGCCTGATCACCCCTCCGCTCCCCCAATTTTCCCGACCGGGCCGTGCCGACCAGCTGATACTGGCTCCGTACTGTCCGGTCCGATGTCTGGAGTCCGGACATGACCAGCACCACCGCAGAGACAGCCATAACCACGGGTGGGACCTCCGAAGCAGAGCTGCTCATCGGCGGGATGACCTGCGCCTCCTGCGCCGCCCGGGTGGAGAGGAAGCTCAACCGGATGGAGGGCGTCAGCGCCACCGTCAACTTCGCCACCGAGAAGGCGAAGGTCACGTACGGCGCGGGCGTCCGGATCGCCGACCTGATCGCCACCGTGGAGAAGACGGGCTACACCGCCGAGGAACCGGCACCGCCGGCGCCCGAGCCCGAGGCGGCTGCCCGGGCCCCCGAGCAGGACCCCGAACTCGGCGCCCTGCGGCACCGCCTGCTCGTCTCCGCGCTGCTCGCGGCACCCGTGGTGCTGCTCGCGATGGTCCCTTCACTGCAGTTCGACAACTGGCAGTGGCTCTCCCTGACGCTCGCCGCACCGGTCGTCGTCTGGGGCGGCGCCCCCTTCCACCGGGCCGCCTGGACCAACCTCCGGCACGGCGCGGCCACCATGGACACCCTGGTCTCGGTCGGCACGCTGGCCGCGTTCGGCTGGTCGCTGTGGGCGCTGTTCTTCGGCGACGCGGGCATGCCGGGCATGCACGACGAGTTCCGCCTGACCGTCTCCCGCATGGACGGCGCCTCCACGATCTACCTGGAGGTCGCCGCCGGAGTGGTCGCGCTGATCCTGCTCGGCCGCTATCTGGAGGCCCGCTCCAAGCGGCGCGCGGGCGCGGCGCTGCGGGCGCTGATGGAGCTGGGCGCCAAGGACGTCGCCGTACTGCGGGACGGCCGTGAGGTGCGGGTTCCGGTGGCGGATCTGGCCGTGGGCGACCGGTTCGTCGTACGGCCCGGCGAGAAGATCGCCACCGACGGCACGGTGGTCGAGGGCGTCTCCGCGGTGGACGCGGCCATGCTGACCGGCGAGTCGGTGCCGGTGGACGTCGGCCCGGGCGACCGGGTCACCGGCGCCACCGTCAACGCGGGCGGCAGGCTGGTCGTCGAGGCGGCCCGGGTGGGCGCCGACACCCAGCTCGCCCGGATGGCGAAGCTGGTGGAGGACGCACAGAACGGCAAGGCCGAGGTGCAGCGGCTCGCCGACCGGGTCTCGGCGGTCTTCGTCCCGGTCGTCATCCTCGTCGCGCTCGGCACCTTCGGCGTCTGGCTGGGCGTCACCGGGGACACGGTCGCCGCGTTCACCGCGGCCGTCGCCGTCCTGATCATCGCCTGCCCCTGCGCGCTGGGCCTGGCCACGCCGACCGCACTGATGGTCGGCACCGGCCGCGGCGCCCAGCTCGGCATCCTCATCAAGGGCCCCGAGGTACTGGAGTCCACCCGCCGCGTCGACACGGTCGTGCTGGACAAGACCGGCACCGTCACCACCGGCCGGATGGCCCTCCAGGCGGTGTACGCCGCCGACGGCGAGGACGAGAAGGAGCTGCTGCGGCTCGCCGGCGCCCTGGAACACGCCTCCGAGCACCCCGTCGCCCGAGCGATCGCCGCCGGCGCCGAGGAACACGCCGGGGCGCTCCCGCCGGTGGAGCACTTCGAGAACGTGCCCGGACGGGGCGTACGCGGGCGCGTCGACGGCCGCGAGGTGGCCGTGGGGCGCCTGTACGACGAGTTGCCGCAGGAGTTGGCCCGGGCGGCACGCGAGGCGGAGCAGGAGGGCCGTACGGCGGTCGTGGCCGGCTGGGACGGGCGGGCCCGCGGGGTCCTCGCCGTCGCCGACGCGATCAAGGAGACCAGCGCCGGGGCGGTACGCGAACTGCGCGCGCTGGGCCTGAGGCCGGTACTGCTCACGGGGGACAACCGTACGGTCGCCGAGGCGGTCGCGAAGAGCGTCGGCATCGGCTCCGGGGACGTGTTCGCCGAGGTGCTGCCCGAGGACAAGGTGGATGTCGTACGACGGCTGCAGCGCGAGGGACGGGCCGTGGCGATGGTCGGCGACGGCGTGAACGACGCGGCCGCGCTGGCCACCGCCGACCTGGGCCTCGCCATGGGCACCGGAACGGACGCGGCGATCGAGGCGGGTGACCTGACCCTGGTGCGCGGCGACCTGCGGGTGGCCGCCGACGCGATCCGGCTGTCCCGGCGGACGCTGGCCACCATCAAGGGCAACCTGGTGTGGGCCTTCGGCTACAACGTGGCCGCGCTGCCCCTGGCCGCCGCCGGGCTGCTCAACCCGATGATCGCCGGCGCCGCGATGGCCTTCTCCTCGGTCTTCGTGGTGACCAACAGTCTGCGACTGCGCCGTTTCCGCTGAAGTCCCGCGGGGTTACCGGCGGTTCGTCGCAGTCGAAGTAAGGAACCCCCTAGAGTCCTGCGCGAGCCTCACATAAGCTCTTCACAAGGCTCGCGCATCATCCTTACACTTGGACCCCGATCGCCGTATCGGGGCTCTTGCGCACCTAAGGGACATATGCAAGAGACGCAGATCACAGTGATGCGAACGTAACCATCGAAGGGGTTCGAAGGTCTAAGTTGGCGATGTCAGACCAGCGTCTTGGGGGGCGCTGACTGGCATCTGGGGATGTCTTGGGGGACTTCCTCAGAGGTGCGTTGCCGGGGCACGCGCGCCGGGAAGCTTTGAGCGGCCCTCCCTGCGTGCGTTGTCCCGGCAGATCGCAGCGCGTCACTGGAGCAGGACGAGTTTTGCTCATTCTGCTCGAAGACAGCGGTTCAGGCGCTGTCCTCTCCGAGCGCCCGGCCGGATCCCGTGGGGGGAATCCGCACCGGGACATGGGAAGGCGCCCTGGTCGTCGGCCCGTGGGGGGACCGGCGTCTCAGGGCGCCTTCCGCTTTTCGCTTGTCTCTACGACTTCCCTTACGGCGAGTCCGTCAGGCGCCAGGGAGGCACATCGCACCCCCGGGCGCCCGGAAGAAACGAACTCGCACCCTCGGGACAAGGGGCACCACTCGCACCACTCGGGATGGCGCCCCCGCCGGGTGTCAGCGCTGCTCGACCGGCACGAAGTCGCGGAGCTCCACGCCCGTGTAGATCTGGCGCGGGCGGCCGATGCGGGAGCCCGGCTCCTTGATCATCTCGGTCCACTGGGCGATCCAGCCCGGCAGGCGGCCGAGGGCGAACAGGACCGTGAACATCTCGGTCGGGAAGCCCATGGCCCGGTAGATCAGGCCGGTGTAGAAGTCGACGTTGGGGTAGAGGTTGCGCGAGACGAAGTAGTCGTCGGAGAGCGCGTGCTCCTCCAGCTTCAGCGCGATGTCCAGCAGCTCGTCGGACTTGCCGAGCGCGGAGAGGACGTCGTGCGCGGCGGCCTTGATGATCTTGGCGCGGGGGTCGAAGCTCTTGTAGACCCGGTGGCCGAAGCCCATCAGACGGACGCCGTCCTCCTTGTTCTTCACCTTGGTGATGAAGGAGTCGACGTTGCCGCCGTTCGCCTGGATACCCTCCAGCATCTCCAGCACGGACTGGTTGGCGCCGCCGTGCAGCGGGCCCCACAGCGCGCTGATGCCGGCCGAGATCGACGCGAACATGTTGGCCTGCGACGAGCCGACCAGGCGGACCGTCGAGGTCGAGCAGTTCTGCTCGTGGTCGGCGTGCAGGATCAGCAGCTTGTCCAGCGCCGAGACGACGACCGGGTCCAGCTCGAACTCCTGCGCCGGGACCGAGAAGGTCATGCGCAGGAAGTTCTCGACGTAGCCGAGGTCGTTGCGCGGGTAGACGAACGGGTGGCCGATCGACTTCTTGTACGCGTACGCCGCGATCGTCGGCAGCTTCGCGAGCAGCCGGATCGTGGAGAGGTCGCGCTGCTTCTCGTCGAACGGGTTGTGGCTGTCCTGGTAGAAGGTGGACAGCGCCGAGACGACCGAGGACAGCATGGCCATCGGGTGGGCGTCGCGCGGGAAGCCCTTGTAGAAGTTCTTGACGTCCTCGTGCAGCAGGGTGTGCCGCGTGATGTCGTTCTTGAACGTCGAGAGCTCGTCGACGGTGGGCAGCTCGCCGTTGATCAGCAGGTACGCCACCTCGAGGAAGGTGGAGCGCTCGGCCAGCTGCTCGATGGGGTAGCCGCGGTAGCGGAGGATGCCCGCCTCGCCGTCGAGGTAGGTGATCGCGGATTTATAGGCGGCCGTGTTGCCGTACCCGCTGTCCAGAGTCACGAGACCGGTCTGGGCGCGGAGCTTCCCGATGTCGAAGCCCTTGTCGCCGACGGTGCTGTCGACCACCGGGTAGGTGTACTCGCCGTCGCCGTACCGCAGTACTACAGAGTTGTCGCTCACGTCTTCCCTCACCGACGTAGTGCCTCATCTTCGAGGTGCCCTGACTGTCTCTACCATCCCCCATTTGGCTCAGGAGAGTGCACTCGGGGTCGACCATTGGGCCTATTGGCGGCACTCAGTGCCGCCAACCTGCTCATCCTGCCCCCTTGTCTCCCCATCTGGAAGGTCTCTGTGACCTTCACGACTCATTTGATCGATCATTTTTCGAGATGGCCCTGATCAAGCCTGAAGTCGAGTGCCGTGCACCGCCGTCCGGCCGACACCGTGCGCACCGCCTGTCCGATCGCCTTGCGTGAACCGACGAGGACGACCAGCCGTTTGGCGCGGGTCACCGCCGTGTACAGCAGGTTCCGCTGGAGCATCATCCACGCCCCGTTCGTGACGGGGATCACCACCGCGGGATATTCACTTCCCTGCGAACGGTGGATGGTCACCGCGTACGCATGGGCCAGTTCGTCCAGTTCGTCGAATTCGTACGGAACCTCCTCGTCTTCGTCCGTGAGCACCGTGAGCCGCTGGTCGACCGGATCGAGTGAGGTGACGACACCCACGGTGCCGTTGAAGACACCGTTCTTCCCTTTCTCGTAATTGTTGCGAATCTGGGTGACCTTGTCGCCGACACGGAAGACCCGGCCTCCGAACCGCTTCTCGGGCACATCGGGCCGGCCCGGGGTGATGGCCTGCTGGAGCAGCCCGTTGAGCACCCCGGCCCCCGCAGGGCCCCGGTGCATCGGCGCGAGAACCTGCACGTCCCGGCGCGGATCGAGCCCGAACCTGGCCGGAATCCGCCGGGCGGCGACGTCGACGGTGAGCCGCCCGGCCTCCTCGGTGTCGTCCTCGACGAACAGGAAGAAGTCCTTCATCCCGTCGGTGAGGGGATGCTGCCCCGCGTTGATCCGGTGCGCGTTGGTCACGACGCCGGACTGCTGGGCCTGCCGGAAGACCCGGGTGAGCCGGACGGCCGGGACGGGACCGCCGGCGGCGAGCAGGTCGCGCAGCACCTCGCCCGCGCCGACGCTGGGCAGCTGGTCGACGTCACCGACGAAGAGGAGATGAGCGCCCGGGGGCACGGCCTTGACCAGCTTGTTGGCCAGCAGGAGGTCGAGCATGGAGGCCTCGTCCACGACCACGAGATCGGCATCGAGCGGCCGGTCCCGGTCGTAGGCGGCGTCCCCGCCGGGCCTCAGCTCCAGCAGCCGGTGCACGGTGGAGGCCTCGGCACCGGTCAGCTCGGCCAGCCGCTTGGCCGCACGCCCGGTGGGGGCGGCGAGCAGCACCTTGGCCCGCTTGGCCCGGGCCAGCTCCACGATCGAGCGGACGGTGAAGGACTTGCCACAGCCTGGCCCGCCGGTGAGGACGGCGACCTTCTCGGTGAGCGCGAGCTTGACAGCGGCTTCCTGCTCGGGGGCGAGGTCGGCGCCGGTACGACCCTTCAGCCAGCCGAGGGCCTTGCCCCAGTCGACGTCATGGAACGCCGGCATCCGGTCCTGATCCGTACGCAGAAGACGCAGCAACTGCGAGGAGAGCGAGATCTCGGCACGGTGGAAGGGGACGAGGTAGACGGCGGTGACGGGTTCGGCGTCGTCACCGTCCGGGCCGGGCACCTTCTCCCGTACGACACCGGGGTCGTCGCCGTCTTCCGGGGGATCGGCCAGCTCGGCGAGGCACTCGATGACAAGCCCGGTGTCGACGGCGAGCAGCTTGACCGCGTCGGAGATCAGCCGCTCCTCGGGCAGGAAACAGTGCCCTTGGTCGGCGGACTGGGACAGGGCGTACTGCAGACCGGCCTTGACCCTCTCCGGGCTGTCGTGCGGGATCCCGACGGACTGGGCGATCTTGTCCGCGGTCAGAAAGCCGATGCCCCAGACGTCGGCGGCGAGTCGATAGGGGTGGTTCTTCACGACGGAGATCGACGCGTCCCCGTACTTCTTGTAGATCCGCACGGCGATGGACGTCGACACCTCGACGGTCTGGAGGAAGAGCATGACCTCCTTGATCGCCTTCTGCTCCTCCCAGGCGTCGGCGATCTTCTTGGTCCGCTTGGGACCGAGGCCGGGGACCTCGATGAGCCGCTTGGGCTCCTCCTCGATGATCCGGAGGGTGTCGAGCCCGAAGTGCTGGGTGATCCGGTCGGCGAAGACCGGCCCGATCCCCTTGACCAGCCCCGACCCGAGGTAACGCCGGATGCCCTGGACGGTGGCGGGCAGGACCGTCGTGTAGTTCTCGACGTGGAACTGCTTGCCGTACTGGGGATGGGACCCCCAGCGCCCCTCCATCCGCAGGGACTCCCCGACCTGGGCGCCGAGCAGCGCGCCGACCACCGTGAGGAGGTCGCCGGCGCCTCTTCCCGTGTCGACCCGGGCGACCGTGTAGCCGTTCTCCTCATTGGCGTACGTGATGCGCTCCAGCACGCCTTCGAGTACGGCGAGCCGCCGCTCGCCGGTCTGGGTCCCCGCCTGTTGAGCCATGATCCGACGGTACCGGTGGGGTGTGACAGCGGGTCCGGCAACCGCTCGTGCGAGGCCCGGCGGTTGCCCGGGCCGTGCTCAGCGGACGACGTCGAAGACCTGCTTGTGCAGGCCGTTGCCGTAGACCTCGTGCTCGACCAGCTCCAGCTTCTGGGTGTCCTTGTCCGTGGTGCTGAACAGGCGCTTGCCGGCGCCGAGCAGCAGCGGGTACACGAGCAGGTGGTAGCGGTCGATCAGGCCGGCGTCGGAGAGGCTCTGGTTCAGGGCGGCGCTGCCGTGGACGATGATCGGGCCGCCCTCGGTCTCCTTCAGGGCGGCGACCTCGTCGAGCGAGCGCAGGATCGTGGTCTCGCCCCAGCCGGAGACCAGCTCGTCCTCGGTGAGGGTGGTGGAGACGACGTACTTCGGCATCGTCTTGTAGTGCGCGAACTCCGCCATGTCCGGCCATACCGGGCTGAACGCCTCGTAGCTGACCCGGCCCATCAGGATGGCGGTGGACTCCCGCTGCTCCCGTTCCTTGATCTCGAACGCCTCGGGGACGAACTCGACGTCCTTGAAGGTCCATCCGGAGTTCCGGTAGCCGGGTTCGCCGCCGGGGGCCTCCACTACACCGTCGAGCGAGATGAAGGCGCTGGTGATCAGGGTGCGCATGGCGAGCTCCTCGGGCTCTCGGTGTGCGGTGCGTTGCCGGGTCCGGCACCGTTCCTCCAGTGTCTACCGACAAATTTATTTGTCAAGGCGAGGAAAGTTTTCGGTCAGGGGCGCACGGACGCGCGGTCGCGACGCGCCGGCCGGGGAACGGGCGCGGCCGGCGCGTCGGGTGTTGCGGTGTCGGTCAGTTCAGGTGCCGGGCGAAGAAGCTCAGGGCGCCGTCGACTTCGAACGGCGGCACGTCCCCGTGCCTGCCGGGGTTGGCGTGCAGTGTCTTCTCCGCCGAGGCCAGGGCCTCGAACAACGCCAGGCTCTGGTCGCGCGGGACCATCTGGTCGTCCCACTGGACCAGGAACTGCACCGGTACGGTGATCCGCGCGGCGTCCCCGGCCAGACCGTGCACACCGAGCAGGCCCAGCACGGCGGCCCGGATCCGGGGTTCCGCGGCGATGAGCGGGATGCCGAGGCCGCAGCCCATCGACATGCCGCAGTAGCCCACCGGTCCGACGCCGACCTGGTCGAGGCGCTGCGCAGCGGTCAGAACCGCCCGCCAGTCCGCTACGGCCTGAGGGGCCAGGTAGCTGTGCATGCCGGCGACCAGCGCGCCCGGGTCCTCGCCGGCGGCCATGCCGGCCCGCATTGCGGCGGCGGTGCGGCCGAACTCCTCGCCCTTGGGACGGTCGCCGTGGTTGGGCGCGTCGATGGCGACGACCGCGAACCCCTCGGCGGCGCAACGGCGCGCGCGGGACACGGTGTTGGGAGCCGTCTTGTGCTGCCCGCCACCGTGGCCCAGCAGGATCAGGGGGCGGGGGCCGGAGGCGTCTTCCGGCGTCCAGAGCACACCGGGGATCTCGTCGAGGGTGAAGAACTGCTCGGTGACGCCGTCCGACGACGTCTGGGAGGTGAAGCGCATCAGCGTTTCAGCCTTTCGGGATGCCTTGTGCGGGCGCTCCCTAGGCCATGCGGAGAAGGGAGCCCCGACGCGTCACAGTGTTGATCGGACTCACCTCCTCGAATGCGCAGTCATGCACGGCGGCGTCGAAGCTATCACGCCCCAGCTCTGACAGGGGCAACTCCCTTGCCTCGCCCACTGATCGGCGGGCCGGGGGCAGATCCGGGAGGTCCAGGTGGCCGGGTTTCGACGGCACCCGGACGGACCGACGGCGGAGAAGAACTGCACGCTGTACGCATCGGTCGCCCAGCAGCCGTCACAGTTGGAGGGACAACGTGGCCTGGCGTCCCTCAGGGCACTCAGCGGAATCAGGGAGTCAACTGATGTACGACTACGACCTGTTGGTCGTGGGTTCGGCCAACGCCGACCTGGTGATCGACGTCGAGCGGCGGCCGGCCGCCGGCGAGACGGTGCTCGGCGGCGACCTGGCCGTCCACCCGGGCGGCAAGGGCGCCAACCAGGCTGTCGCCGCCGCCCGGCTCGGCGCGGGTACGGCCCTGCTGGCCCGGGTCGGCGACGACGGCCACGGCCGGCTGCTGCTGGACTCCCTGCACGCGGCCGGCGTCGACACGGTCGGCGTGCTGGTGGGCGGGGCGCCGACGGGCGTCGCGCTGATCACCGTGGACCCCTCCGGGGACAACAGCATCGTGGTGTCGCCCGGCGCCAACGCCCGGCTCACCCCGGCGGACATCCGGGCGGCGGTCAGCCTGTTCCTCGCCTCGCGGGTGGTGTCGGCGCAGCTGGAGATCCCGCTGGAGACGGTCGTGGAGGTCGTACGGAACCTGTCCCCGGCCAGCCGCTTCGTGCTGAACCCGTCCCCGCCGCGGCCCCTGCCCACGGAGGTGCTGGCGGTCTGCGACCCGCTGATCGTCAACGAGCACGAGGCCCGGGTGATCCTCGGCGAGGCCTGTGTGAGCGAGGACCCTGCGGACTGGGCGCGGCTGCTGCGGGCCAAGGGTCCGCGCTCGGTGGTGGTGACGCTGGGGGCGGAGGGGGCGCTGGTGTGTGACGAGTCCGGCGTGACGCGGGTGGCGCCGGTGAAGGTCGAGGCGGTGGACACGACCGGTGCCGGGGACGCGTTCACAGCGGCGCTCGCCTGGAGGCTGGGGACGGGCGCGGATCTGCCGGAGGCGGCGGCGTATGCGGCTCTGGTCGGGGCCGCGGCCGTGACGAAGCGGGGTGCGCAGCAGTCGTATCCGACGGCGGAGGAGGCCGGGGCGCTGTGCTGTGCCGTCCCGGGGGAAGCGGCATCCGGCCGGGCGCCCGGACAGTCGCGGCGAGGTGATTCGTAATCCGAAGCCGTCTTCTGAGGCCCGTACGGCTTCGAGGGGGCGGCCCCGGTCCGTCGACCGGGGC
>NZ_JBSHAY010000058.1:0-30967 GCF_053611725.1 Streptomyces sp. NPDC054783
GCGCTGAACGCCTTCGACATCACCTTCGACGGCCGACTCTCAGCGGCCCGTCAGTAACCCAACCACCCTGCTTACACCGTTCGTTTGACAGACCCACTGGTTCAGGCTCTACCTGTCCAACGACTCGGACGGCCGGTACTTCCTGGTCTGCAACGAGCAGTCCAGCGCCAACACGGTCTATGTCGGCGTCGAGGAGGGTGCCTACGGGCACGCTCTGGAGCTTCAGGACGTCAACACCGGCTGGACGACTTGGGGTACGAACATCAGGTTCAACCCCGGCGGCTGTGAGGAGTTCAACCTCATCGGCTATAACGGCAGGGGGCTCGCGGGATACATCAAGACACCCACCGAGTACAGCACGGGCTGGGTGGACTTCAACTGACCCGACCCCCAGCCTTGTGCTCCTGAGTTGAACGAAGGCCTCTCCGGCACGTTGTGGGGAGGGCGTGCAAAGGCCCCGGCGCCCGCGAAGGGCGGCCGGGGCCTTGTCGTTCTCGGTCGGGTGAACCGTCTCCGGATCGAGAACTTCTCCCCCCGCCCAGCACGTGGTGACGGGCATGGGGCCGATCAACGGGATGCATGTGGCGGAGCCGGGACTGGCTCTGGTGGAGATCGCGGCGGCCGACGACAGGACGGCGTTCGCTCTCCAGGAGGCGGTCGCTGCGCGGCGGACGACCGCGACGGCGGATCGTACGACGCGGGAGCCCGGCGTGCGGCTGCGCTGCTACCTGGACCTGCGTCAGGAAATCGGCTCCTAGGAACCGCCATGCCTGGATAGGGAAGACGAACGACGACCAGGAGCTTCGAGGACGTCCCTCGCGTCAGCCTGCGGCGAAGGCCAGGTCAGGGCTTCCAGGTGAACCCAGTGAGGTCGACATCCCTGGTGACGTGGCCCGCGTGGCGAGCGATCGCCTCGACGATTCCAGAAAGACCCTCGGGGCGAACTCGCTTGGAACATGCGGGCGTTGGAAGCGGCCGGTGCTGTGACCGACGACCAGGCCAAACAGCATGACGCGTCACTGGCGAGCCGGGGGTTCTACCCGTGGCTGCACCTCAATCTCGCTGCGGACTGTCCGGCGCGCCTGTAGCCAGCGCGGCTCTGCTCACCTCGGCCGTCACGGCGCCCGCGTAGCCGCCGCCGTGAAAATGAGCCGAAATGTAGACAGGGGCAACCCGGACCATACCGCCGACGATCGATGTTGAGCCCGCCAAGGCCATCCTCGGCCTGTTGCTCAACCCCCTGCTTCCGCTGGACGAGCGCCTGGGCCGGACCGATTGAGAGCCGCCACGCCGCCGTCCTCCGTCCCGCGCGGACGTCATCCCACGCCTGGACAGCCCAGGTCAGGAGGTGGGACGTCCCAAATACGCGTCCATCCACCGGCCGCAACTATGAACCATGAGCACGGCCGTGGAGCATGAACGCAAGCGACGTCCCGCGCAGGGACTCGATCCGAAGGGGGAAGCATGCGGAAGACGATCAGGCGATGTGTCGGCGCCGCCGGTGCACTCGGTCTCGCGGCCGCACTGATGGGTACGGCGGCCCCGGCTCAAGCGGTGGTGGCGGCGCCTCAAACGGCCTTCCAGCCGATGACCTACCAATCCACCACACTGTGGCTGCCGGACGGCAAGCGCACGGCGACGGTCTGGAGGACCTGGTACCGCAACTCCGACGGCCGCTACCACGGTCACTACGGCTTCACCGCTGCCAGCCGCGGCGTGTCCGTCTACGTGGTCCTTTGGACCAGCGACAAGACCAAGTACCTGCCGACCGAGGGCAAAACGTATTCCTACTCCGACGAGTCCACGGTCCAGCTCTTCGCCTGCGACAACTCCTATCCCAACGACGAGGACTGCACCGCCACCTGGTAGAGGACAAGCCCCCGTCACCCGAAAGGGAAAGGGTGAACGCTTCGATCAGGGAGTCTCACAACGGTGGCATAAGTGCCACCGTCGTGCCATCGCGACCGAGACCGTGCCGCGAAATCTGAGACCCTACACCGGTGTAGGGACTCGCGGCCGGTATCGCAGAGCGCCCTCGTATCCAGCAGCTTCTTCCGCGGTCTCACGTGGTGTCGGACATCGGAGTCTCAACTTCGCTTCGTTGCCCCGGTGGTCCGTGCGGTCATCACCACCGCGCCACAAGCCGACAACGGGATCGCGCAGTTCGTCGTCGCTTACGGCGGCGACGCCAACTTCGTGCATCGCTGCGGTGAGGGACGCCATCTCACGCCCGCGGGCGTGGCCTATCGGGACCTTGGCGACCGCTCGCAGACGGGCAGGTGACCTTCCAGGCCGCGTCGATCATTTGGAAGATCTCGTCCACCGCGGCCTGCGGGTCGGCCGCTTCTCGGGCCCGCGAACAGGCGTCGATCACGAACCCCGCGATCATGCGGCAGGCCGTCGTGCTCTGTGGCAGGTCGGGGACGGCGACGAGGGTCATTGCCAACGACTCCGCGTGGCGCAGCCGCATCGACTGCGCCCTGGAAGCGCATTCTTTCCGTGGTCCTGACCCCGCTTCCGGGGGTCGCGGTCAGGACCGCCGCCACCTTGCTGGTCACCGTCGGCGACGGCACCAGCTTCCCCACCGCCGCTCACCCGGCCTCCTACGCCGGCCTGGCCCCGACGACCAAGTCGTCGGGGACCTCGATCCATGGAACGAACTCCTGGACCGCCCCTTGATCCGCGCTGCCGGCCGTCACCCAGAGCAAGGAACCCCGGGATGACCGGCCGGCAACGGGATCGCGCGGCGACCGGTTGGCCACCCGTAGTTCCATCTGGTCAACAGGTGGCGTCGGTCGGTTCGACCGAGCTCAGGTGCCGGCGGACGTGAGGTACGTCAGGTACACCCCTCCCTCGCAATCAGGCATCTCTTGCAGGGTCCAGCGGCCGTTGACGGTCGCGGAGGAGAAATTCGACTCGGCGTCGTCCTGCTCCACCTCGCCCTCCTTCAGGGCGTATCCGGCCTTGGGGAGTTGCCTGTGCAGGAAGGCCAGCGCGGCGTCGAAACCGCCCCGTACAACCGTGGCAACGACGAGCCGGTCACCGGTGCGGTGCTCCACCGAGGTGACGACTGCGTCGTCGGGCACCGGCAGGGTCGTCGGGAAGTCCTTGGGCAGCGGCAGTGAGGCGGCGGTGGGACAGCCGCCGGACACGGTGTCGGCCGCCTTCGCGTCAGACGGATCTGCTCCTCGCCCGGCCGCATACCGCGCCTGTCTCCCGGGCCCGGCGTGCCTGGCTGTCGTCGAGCATCCGGTGACAGCCGGCAGGCTGAGGAGGACACCTACCAATGCGGCAGCGGGGAGAAAGGACTTCACCTACTGGCCTCCGTTGGGCTTCTTGTGTGCGCCGCGGACCACGGCGTCATATGCGCCGTACAGCGTGTTGCCGGTGGTCTGGCGGGCGATGGAGGCCAGTGCGTCGTAGTTCTGTGCGCCCCCGGTGGCGCAGGCACCGGTGCAGCCGTCGGCGTAGGCGGCGAGGACGCGGCCCTGGTCGTCGAGGGTGACGTCGATGAAGTCCAGGAGATTGCGGTCCTGGCCGCAGGTGGTGCCACTGGTGCAGATCGAGCCCCTCTGTACCGGGTCGGTGGGGGTGGCGTCGACGGTGACCCAGGACTGGCCGCCGTCGTACGTGGTGGCCACGTACAGGTGCCAGACGCCCTTGAAGTTGGCCGTGTCCTGGTAGTTGCCGCCCGTGGTGGTGCCCAGGAAGGCGAAGGCGGCGCGGTCGTCGTCCCCTGCGGTCACGGCCGGGAACACGATGTTCTTGAGGCCGAGAGCCGCGCCGACGTTCTGGTCGTACAGCCACGTCTTGCCCTTGTCGTGGCTGACGGCGATACGCGCGGTGCCGTCGCTGTTCTGGTAGCCCATGTAGACGGTCCCGCCGGCCCCGGTCCCCACGCTCGGGTCGGAGTCACCCGGGGTGCTGGAGGGGTTCTTGCGGACCGTCCACGTGAGCCCGTTGTCCTCCGAGACGGCCACGGCCTGGTTGCCACCGCATCCCTTGTTGGGCACGTACACGGTGCCGTCCGGCGCGACCTTCACGTGCCCGTGCAGGCCGCCACAATCCAGCAGCGAGTACATCGGAACGGCGGGCCCATAGGTCAGGCCGCCGTCCCGACTCACCGCGCAGGAGGCGTCGGCGATGTCCTGCGAGCAGTAGTGGACGGCGTTGGGGTAGGACGTGAGGGCGCCAGGTGCGCCGGGGGCGAAGGGGCCGCCGCCGATGGTCTGGTGGTCCACACCGGAGTTGATGCCGGAGCCGCCCGTCGGCGTCCATGTCTCGCCGTCGTCGTCGGTGTAGCAGGTCAGAGCAGTCTTGCCGGCGAGCTGTGACTCGAAGGTCCGATGGGTGGCAGGGTCGGTGAACAGGATGGGGTCGAGGCTGGTGGTGCTGCCCTGGGGACAGCCGTTGGCCGCGTTCGCGCTCTTGTCCTGCCAGGTGGCGGTGCCGTCGCTGCCGTAGGTGACCTTGAGCGTCGAGGTGTACGCCTGGAACATCGCGGCGCCACTCGCGCGGTCCACGCCTATCGAGGGTTCACCGGCGTTGTGCGCATCCTTGATGGCGTCGGGCGCTGAGGAGTTGGCGTATGTCGGCGGGACGGCCACGCTCGGCGGCGGATCGGCCGGGTAGGCGACCAGGCTCGCGGTGCCGGTGAAGCTGTCGCCGAGGGGTGTGTACGGCACCACGCGCACGGTGTACGACGCCGTCAGCGCCGGAAGCAGCACGGTCTCGGGGTTGCCGGAGGACGCCGAGGCGGCCACCTCACGGCCGTTCGCGTCGAGAACGTAGAGGTCGAAGTCGGCTGCGCCGTCGGGCCACTTGATGTCGATGCGCAGGCTGTGACCAGCGTCGTAGCCCGCAGGCACGGACACCTTCAAGGCGTAGTCGTCGCAGAGTTGCGGATTCCCGCAGCTGACCGTCCCCGCGGTGCCGGAGACGTTCGGGACGACGAACGGACCGGCGCTCCACGTGGCCGTGGGCGCCGTGTCGCTGACCGAGCCCGAGGGCGGAGCGGCGGCGTCGGCCGACACACTCGGCAGGGCACCGGCAACCAGCGCCAGCAACCCCACGGTAATGCGCCACCGCAACCGACGAAGGCGGTGAAGACGTAGCGCGGAGAAGAGAGCCACAAATACCTCGTTGGTTTGTGAGTCGGACGAAGACTGGTGGTACGTGGCAGTACTGATCAGGCCTTCGTCTGCTCTACGGGGAGGTGGGGGGCGTCCGTCGCAAGGAATCCGAAACTCTTTTCGCCCGACACACTGCCGTGCCGGCACCGCGATCCGCTTCGCCGCCGCCACACCAAGGCCTCCCGCCCCAAACGTCCCGGTCGACCGCGCGCCATACGTTCCGTCAGTGAGTTGGTCTTCCTTGGCATCACGGTCGCCGCATCCATCGTGTGGAACATCCTCAAGGAGCACGGGATCAGCACCGCACCCGAGCACACCTGCACGACCTGGGCTACATTCCTACGCTGTCAAGCGCAGGCCATCCGCGCCGCCGGTTTCTTCGCGGCCAAGTCCCTGACCGGGGCGGCCCTGTACGTCCTCGCGATGGTCGAGCACGCCAGCCGGCGCGTGCGGATCCCCGGTGCGACCGCGCACCCGACCGCGGCATGGGTCACCCGACTCGCCCGAAACATGCTCATGGACCTTCAGTACACGGACGCCGGCGTGGCACCCTCGGTGAGCAGGGCAGGTCCCGCGCCGGCCTGGTAGTCGCCGGCCGTGCGACGCAGGACGCCGTCGTCGTCGAACTCCAGCCTCGGCAGCCGTAGAGCGCCACGTCGGCGCGCTCGGCCAGGGCCACGTCGACCTTCTCGAGCATCTCGTCGAGCTGTGTCCCGACTCACAAGCCGGGACGGGCACATCGAAGCGAAGATAAGGACAACGGTTCGATCTCTGTGCGTGCCAGAGGCTGACACCGGAGTCCTGGTGCGCGGTAACGTGCGCGCTCGGCCTGATCATCGCACTGTCCAGGGACTGTTATGCCCGATCCTTTCACGCCGCCGGACGACCGGCCGGCAGCGCCCGTGACCGCCCGTGTGACGGCCGAGTCGCGAGCCGGGTCCTTGAGGCGGCGTCAGTTGCTGTGGTCCGTGCTGCCACCGGGCGTGGTCGCCGTGGCCGGTGCGGTGGCCACCGCGCTGGCCAGTGATGGTCACCTGGGCCAGGCGGATCAGGGGGCGATGTTCGGCGGTGTGGTCCTCATCGGCGCCATGGCGGCAGGAATCGCGGGTGTGCGGGCTTCGGCGGAGGCAAGAGCAGTCACCAAGCACTGGACGGAGCTGTCCCGTGCGGCCGACCGGGACCGTGCCGAGCTGGCCGAGCTGATCCGTACCACAGCCGAGGGCAGAGCCGAACTGGAGTCGCTCTTCCGTCGGCTGAGGGCCGGGGAGCCCCCTGTGCGGCGCCGGCCAGAACTGCCCCCGCAGACCGGCCCGGACGAACTCTCCCGACTCGGATTCGAGATCGCCGCGGCCCGGAACGAGGCGGAGACAGCCCTGCTGGAGACCGCCGCCGGTGCGCTCGGTGCGGAACACAGTGCCCGGCTGGAGCAGTTCGAGGTGTTCGCCAACCTGGCGCGTCGGCTCGAGTCCCTGGTGCACCGCGAGATCGGACTGCTGGACAGCCTGGAGAACGAGGTCGAGGACCCCGACCTGCTCAAGGGGCTGTTCCGGGTGGACCATCTCTCCACCCGGATCCGCCGCTACGCCGAGAACCTGGCCGTGCTCGGCGGCGCGAACACCCACCGCCAGTGGACCCGTCCCGTCGGCCTGACCGACGTGCTACGTTCCGCCGTCGCCGAGATCGACCAGTATGCCCGGGTCAAGCTGGTCCCGCCCATCGATGGAACGGTCAGCGGCCACGCCGTGGTCGACGTCGTCCATTTGCTGGCCGAGCTGCTCGAGAACGCGACGGTCTTCTCACCGCCCCAGACCACCGTGCACGTGCGGGTCGAGCCCGTCGCTGCCGGGGTGGCGATCGAGGTCGAAGACCGAGGGCTGGGCATGTCCCCAGCCGAGCGCAACCAAATGAACACGGTGTTGGGTGCACCCGACAAGGTCGCCCTCGGCGAGCTGCTGCAGGACGGCCGGATTGGCCTGTACGTGGTCTCGGTCCTGGCCCAGCGACATGACATCGCCGTGCAGTTGCAGAGCAACGTATACGGCGGTACTCAGGCCGTCATGGTGTTGCCCACGGCACTGCTCGGCCCGCAGCCGGCAGCTCCCGCGCCCGAGCACCCCGCTGTCGCGACCCCTGACGCGGTGCCGCAAGACCCGGTGGAGCCCGAGGCGACGGACCCCCCGGCAACAGTGATGACCGTCGTCGCGGATCCGCGCGTGTCCGATTCCGAACCCCAGCCCGCCCCGATGCCCTCCGATGGCGAGGACGACCGTCCACGGCTGCCTCAGCGCCGCCGGGACCACGTCGCCGAACAGTCGCACCTGCTCCCCAGCGCCAGTACTTCCGAGGACATCGCACACGACCCGGGCTTGATGGCCGCGTTCCAGACCGGACTGCGCAGGGCCGAGGAAGCGGAGACGCCCTGACACCCGAGGGCCGCCCCGAAGGCCCGGGGCCCCGTCCAGCAAGCCATTTCCTTCTGCCGAAGAGGAGTACACGATCGTGGCGAGCGAAGACCTTTCCTGGCTGTTGACAGGTCTGGTGAACCGGGTGCCGCACACCCGAAGCGCCTTGTTGCTGTCCTCGGACGGACTGGTGAAGGCAGCGGAGGGGCTCGACGCGGACGCCGCTGACCAGTTGGCCGCGCTCGCCAGTGGGCTGTACTCATTGGCGCGCAGCGCGGGCCGGCACTTCGACGACGGAGGCGACGTGCGACAGATAGTGACGGAGCTCAGCACCTCGCTGCTGTTCGTCTCGGCCGCCGGGCACGGCGCGGTGCTGGCGGTGCTGGCCGGACGCGAGGCGGACGCGGCGGTGCTGGGCTACGAGATGGGCATGATGGTGAAGAGCGTGCGCCCGCACCTGGCCACGCCGCCCCGGCACCCGGTGGGGTAACCGATGGCGCCGGTCCTCCCCGACGGACCGCTGATCAACGAAGCGGTCGGGCGGCTGGTCCGTCCCTACACCCTGAGCGACGGCCGGACCAGGGCCACGTCCCACTTCACGCTCGTGACCGTGGTGCGGGCCACGGGTGTCCAGACGCAGGGCGCCTTCGGCCTGGAGCATGCGCAGGTGCTGGCGCTCTGCGAGAGCCCTGTGAGCGTCGCCGAGGTCGCGGCCCGGATGCAGGTGCCGGCCGCCGTGGTCAAGGTGCTGCTGTCCGATCTGGCTGAGGGAGGCGCGGTGGTCGCAGGTGACGCGCCCCCGCCGTCCCCGGGCCACTACGCACGACCTGATCGAGACCTCCTGGAAGCGGTGCGCGATGCCCTCCTCAAACGACTGTGACCCGCTGCCCGCCGAAGTCCTGCCGGTGGGAATCAAGGTGCTCATCGCCGGCGGGTTCGGCGTGGGAAAGACCACCTTCGTCAACACGCTCAGCGAGATCGAGCCGCTGAGCACCGAGGAGATGCTGACCGCCGTCAGCGCGGCCACGGACCGACTGGACGGAGTGGAGAACAAGGCCACCACCACGGTGGCCCTGGACTTCGGCCGGATCACGCTCAGTCCGTCCCATGTCCTGTACTTGTTCGGCACGCCCGGACAGGAGCGCTTCTGGTTCATGTGGGACGAACTCTCCGAGGGGGCGCTCGGGGCGGTGGTCCTCGCCGACACCCGCAGGCTGGAGCACTCCTTCGCGGCGGTGGACTTCTTCGAGCGGCGCGGCATCCCCTTCGTCGTCGCCGTCAACGAGTTCGACGGCGCGCACCGCTACCACGCGGAGGAGGTGCGGACCGCGCTCGACCTCAGGCAGGAGGTGCCGGTGGCGCTGTGCGACGCCCGCGTCCAGAGCTCGGGCATCCGCGTGCTGCTCGAACTGATCCAGCACCTGATCACGACAAGGAGTTCCCATGGCAGCGACACCGCCCCACCCCTCCTCCGGGCCTGAGTCCGGGATCGCCGTGCGCCATCTACTCCTCCCCCCGGAGGACCCACAGGTGCGTACCCGATCCGAGCGGCTGCGCGCGCTGGGTATCGAAGCCCGTCCGGATACGGAACTCGACGCCTTCGCACGGGAGCTGGCGCGGCGCACCGGCGGCTGCTACGCCGGGGTCAATTTCTTCCTCGACGCCGACCGCCAGTACTTCGCAGGGTTGTACAGCGCCGCACAGGACACCACGGCGCACGTGGGACCGCCGTTGCTGGAGGACCCGGTGCCCGGCCGCGTCATGCCCCGCGACATCGACATGGGCATCTGCCCGCACGTGGTCAAGCGTCGCCGGGCGCTGGTGCTGGAGGACATCCGGGATTTCCCCCGGTTCGCCGGGAACCCGGTGGTCGACGCGATCGGCGTCCACTCCTACCTGGGCGCACCGCTGATAGACAGCACCGACGTGGTGCTCGGCACCATCTGCGTGGTCGACCAGGACCCGCAACCATGGGGGCGTAAGGGGCTGGAAACCATCAAGGCCATGGCTGCGGAACTGGTCCAACGGCTCGAGGAGTCGGCGCGCCGTCGCATCTGACCAGCGCTGCCGGACCCGCAAAAACCCATCCATGCTCTGTGAGCTGCAGGTTCTGGGGAACGGCCGTCGACAAGCGGGCGGGCGGGTCAGACACCCTATGTCGTTTGATGTCAAGCGACGTGGGGGGCGTGGTGTGGCCAGGCGGTCGCTTCGTCGTGGAGGGTTCGGGTCTTGAGCATCCCTGGAGAATGCCGCCGAATTGTTTGTTTCGCAGGGACTGCGGGGCTCTGGGGCCAAGTGGGCTCACGACAAGCACAGGACGGCGAAGCGGGTCCGTGATCCGCACCAGGCGCCAGGCGCAAGCCGCCGGTTGCCGGCGCAGGGGCGACGTACCTGAGTGTGCTCCGGGCGGGCACTCAGCGGCGGGTGTCCTCCCCTGTGCGGTACGAGTGTGTGTGGATGCTGTGGCGCCAGTCGTTCACGAAGTGCCGGTGGCCGAGCTCGCCGGAGTGGACGAACATCGCCAACTGGTCTTCGATCCAGGGGTCGAATGCCAGCAGTTGGTCTTCGATCCAGGGGTCGAATGCCAGCAGTTGGTCTTCCGCCCAGGGGTCGAAGTGGCCACTCGGCATCCGGTACGTGCCAGTGTGACCGTGGCCGTCGTCATACAGGCTGCCGTAGTCCTGCTCACCGCGGTCGTGGAGCCGGTGACCGTACGCGGGGGCGCCACGGTCGTGATGTATGCCATGGAGGTGGATGGCCTTCGCGTCCGCGGTCAGGACGGTCTGGGCGGGGGTGGGTCCGCTGTCCCGCGAAGTGGCCGCAGTCGCGGAGCCGCCGGTGGCGAGGAGAGTGCCTCCGGCGAGTGCCGCGGAAACGCTTACGGTCGCGATACGCCGCATGAGCTTCTTCATGATCTTTCCTCCTTGCACTGCCGGCCGCTCCGTGCCTGCTGACGGCCGACGCCCCCGTTGTCTTGGCCCTGGCAAAGCTACGCGCCCACACATAGTTGAACAATAAACTTGATGCGTGAACCAAATCACCTGAATAGCCCGGAATACACGGGAGCGACAAACCAATGGCGACCGCCAGGTGACCCGCCCCCCGGCCCCACCTGTCCGCCTGACGGCAAGACGGGAGACGTTGGGCACATCACATAACAAAAGGGGCAAAGCGTGCCAGTATCGGGTCATGCAAGTTTCAACAATCTGGCCGTTGCGTGCCCTCGTGACTGCAACCGGAGCGGCGGGTGCCTGTCCCGCCGACCACACCGGCCTCAGGCGAGCCGGCTATGTGGTGCACGGCCTGAAGACCCTGACGGCGGCGCTGCTCGCCTGGGGAGTCGTGGCTCCGTGGTCCCCCGGGGGCCGCCCGTATCTGGCCGTCGCCACGGCGCTGATCATGGCCAATGGTCCCACGGTGTATCGTTCCGTGATAAAGGCGGTACAAAGCGTGGTCGCCAGGTTGGCTGGACTGACCCTCGCCCTCGTGACCGCCTGGCTGATGGGATCGACCGCGGGAAGTGTCGCGGCCATTGCCGTGATCGCCGTGGTGGTTGGACCTCATCGCGCCGTTGACGATCGTCTTCAGATCGCCTCGACTGCGGTCGTCGCCTTGGCCGCCACAACAGCGGCACCGGTGGGCGGTCTGGTGTTGCCCGCGGCCCAGACCCTGACGGGTGCGCTGGTGGGCATCGTCGTGAACGCCCTCGTGCTGCCCCCGCTCTACCTCGATGAATCCGACTCTGCGGTGCGCAGCCTCGCCCGGGCCATGGGAACGCTGCTGCGCGAGATGGGCGCCGGACTGGCCGAGCGGCAGCTGGCGGCGAGGGCGCGCATATGGCTGCACCAGGCGCGCGACCTGGAGAAAAACCTGGTGGACGCGGAGGAGCAGGTGCGGCAGGCGGACGAGAGCCTGCGTTGGAACACCCGGTGCACTGCACATGCACGGCGCAAGGACGTGACCTACGGCGAGGCGTTCAGAACTCTCCGCGGAGTGTTTCTCCAGGTACGCGGAATCGCGCGGACGCTGGCCGACAACGCGCACGACGACCACACCGATCACCATCTGGACCACCAGTTCCTGGACCGGTACTCCGAAACGCTGAAGTTGGCGGGAACGGCGGTCGAAGAGTTCGCCGAACCGCGCCCGGCGACCGGCACACCGGACGCAGCCTCCCGGGAGCGACTTCGCGGAGCGATCAACGGCGCCCTGACATGGCATGAGACCATGACCGAGCTCATCGGCGGAGGCACCCTCGCCAAACCGGGCGCGTGGCACATCTACGGCTCCCTGATGACAGACGTGGAGAGGCTACTGCTCGACCTGGACCACGCAGACACAACCTGAGCGCTTGGCCCGCGAGAACAGCTCCTGGGCGTATCGGCGCATCCACGGCGCACTCGCCGCCCTCGGCATCAAGGTCGCACCCTCGACGGTGTGGGAGATCCTGAAGCGGCAAGGTATCGAGCCGGTGCCCGAACGCGATCGTCAGACCTGGGCCGCGTTCCTGCGCGGCCAGGCCCACGCGATCCTGGCCTGTGACTTCTTCACCGCCACCAGGCTGAACGGTGCGAGCGTGTACGTCTTCGCGGTCATCGAGCACGTCAACCGCCGCATCCGCGTCCTCGGCGCGACCGCCCGTCCCACCGCGGACTGGGTGACCCGGACTGCGAGGAACCTGGTCACGGACCTCCAGGGCTCCGGCGCCACCGTCACGCACCTCATCAGGGACCGCGACAGCAAGTACACCCGTGCGTTCGACGCCGTCTTTGAGGCCGAGGGCATCGAGATCGTCGCCACCGGTATCGCGTTTTCCGCATGAACTCGATCATGGAACGCCAGGTGCAGACCTGCAGACATGAACTCCTCGACCGCACCTTGATGTGGAACCTGCCCCATTTGCTCCACGCGCTCACCGAGTTCGAGTGGTTCTACAACCAGCATCGGCCGCACCACACCCTGCACAGCGCGGCACCTCTGCGGACAGCTCCCGAACCGATCACCGAACCCGGCCGACTCCATCGGCTGGACATCCATCGACGTGATCGTCTCGGCGGCATCCTCCACGAGTACGCACATACCACCTGATCAGCGCGGACGTAATAATCGGCACCCGCGGGTCAGATCTGCCAGGAGTTCCTGGTCTTGGGTTCTGCGTGGATGGTTCCGGTTCATGCCGGCGTTCTCGCCCACGCGAGGAGCCGGGCCCACCAGCTCTCCCTCGACCGGTCCGGTGAATTGCCTGGGCGCCGAGGAACGCGTGTCTGTCGCGGCGATCCGTCCGGTGGGACCGGCACCGGTCCCGAGCGGGTCGTCGTTTCCGTCGTGCTTGCATGCCTGCGTTCCGCCGACTCACACATGCACCGCTGAGGTGGTGGCACGTCGGCGAGTACTTGGTCCACATGCCTCCCGCAGCCCTCGTAGGTCATCTTCCGGCACGACCGGCAGACGGCGCGTTGGCACATGATTTCCCTCCATCAACGTCGTCATTTTACGACCTGCAATATCAACAGTTTCGTCACAGCCGAAATTCACAATTGCGCCACAACCAACGCCTGTATGTGCACTGTCTCCATGGATGACTGACTCGCCGTCAGTGTGACGGGCGGTCCTGAAACCCAGTCACGATAGGCATGGCCTCACTTGCGGCCGTGAATATCCAGACATGGGAGACAAATGCACGTAAGTATGGTGTGGCATGTTTCACTCAACGATGTCAAGCCGTCACGTTCAGAAACCTCGTTCAGGTTGCTTGGGACACCGAAACGGTGGTTCCATCACGCCCAGTCGAAGAATGAAGGCGCAGCTCCGTATTGTGACAGGCCATCATCGCGTCGCTTTGAGATCGTCGATCAGGCGGGGCGAGGGCAGGACTTCGAGAACGGCGACCGCCCTCATCGAAGGGGTGGTGTGCGCCGTCGGAAGGGAGCAACGTGGGTTGCTCGCATGCCGTAGGGTGCCCCCTTTTCCCGCTGCTCAGGGGGAGCTTGCAAGGTTGGCGCAACTACTACTGCGACAGCGAGGATCAGTGGCTCGGATGTGCGCGCTACCAGGTGTCACTCACTGGCGAGCGCGTGCCGATCAGCCTGCTGCCGAACGGAGCCCGCGCGCGGCACCTCGAAGACGCGGTGTCCGACAGGGACCGGTCCGGCGCCGCCAACCCGGAGCAGAGACCCCAGCAGGCCCCGGCACCACAGCACGATCCGTGGTCACCGGAGAGCAGGTCTTGGCCGCAGCCGGCGCCCGCCCAGCCACCTGAGCCGTCTGAACCCGTGGCCCAGGCGCCGGAGACCGTGGCTCAGTTCGGGGCGGCATCTCCGACGACACCGGTCTCGCATTACCGACCGTCACCATCGCCGCAGTTTCCCCAGCCTTCAGACCGTCCATCTCGACACGCGGGGCATGGGCCCAGCTCGAAGCGCGGTTGGTGGGCTCGATTCACCGAATGGATGGGAGGCCCCGCATGAGTAGCAGCTACTGGCCCTGGTGGGCCGGCGCTGCCGGGCTCGCTCTGATCACCATCAACTACGCCCTCACCACCGATCGGTCTTTCGGGGTGTCGTCCGCGTGGGATCGCGTGTTGCACTGGCGCAGGGAGCGCCGCCTCGAGCGGATGGACGAGGAGTTCACCGACGAGCGTGCCCTCGCTGACGCCCTCGCCGCAGCTACGGCGGAGCACTTCGGCACCAACCCCGGCGCGTACACCTTGCCCCCGGCTCCGTCCGGGACGTCACAGCTGCTCGAAACGGACATCGAACCGGCGGAGAGTGAGAACGCCTCGGTCACAGGCCCGAGTCCGGCCCCGCTGGTCACCCAGGCTGCCTTGCTGGTATCGATTTTCCTCGGCGGATTGATCGCCGCGGTCACCTCCGGACGGTTCCATCTCCGCTTCGACATGGGCCCGGGATTCCGGAACCTGGTGACCGCCGATCCGATCACCATGACCGTACTGCTGTTCGTCGGAGGCGTGCTGGTCGGCTTCGGCACTCGGCTGGCCGGTGGGTGCAGCTCCGGCCACGGACTCAACGGCTGCGGCCGTCTACGCCCGGTCAGCCTCGTTGCGACCGCCGTGTTCTTCGGCACCGCCGTCGCGGTGTCGTTCCTGTTGTGGAAGGTGATCTGATGCGTACTCGGGGCGCACTCCTGCTGGCCAACATCATCACCGGACTGACGCTCGGCTACACCGTCTCCAACATCGGCTTCGGCGACTACGCCGAGCTGAACCGCATGTTCACCTTCCAGGACCCGCGTATGCTCCTCTCCTTCGCGGGCGCCGTGGCGATCATCGTGTGCGCATTCGCTCTGCTACGGGTCCGCCGCACTCCGGGACGTATCCACGCCGGTGTTGTCCCCGGCGCCGTGCTTTTCGGTACGGGCTGGGCGATCTCCGGGGGGTGTCCGGCAATCCCGATCGTCCAGGTCGCCAGCGGATACCTGCCCGCTCTGGTCACCATCCTCGGTGTCACCGTCGGTATCCGGCTGTGCCGTTGGGCCAATGCCCGATACTTCCACCTCGACCGCGGCTCCTGCGGGCTGTAACAAGGACGCCGACCGACACACCGAGGAAGCGGCCCTCGGCCGGAGTTGCTGCGGCTGGTCAGCCGGCGGTCTCGGGCTGTAGTGGCGGAAGTAGTTGTAGTGCAGGCCGCCGGTCTCGGGGTCGACGTACTGGCCGGGGAAGCGCAGTGGGGTGTCGGCGAGGGCATCGGCGTTCGGGGCTCGGCGGCCTGCGGAAGCCGATCAGCCTTCAGCAGGGCTCTCCATCCCGCTTCATGCGATCCCGCGGAGGCCGGACTTCACCCTTGACCGCCTATGTGCCGGGGTTAGCATCGCCCGGTGGGTTCACTGATTCGGGGAGCCAGCCTGCGCGGGTTCGCGCGCCTCGTAGAGGAACTCGGCGGCGACCCCGGGGAGTTCATGGGGCGGTTCGCGATCCCTTCGGAGGCGCTCACCTCCGAGGAGGGGCTCCTCCCGATCACCAGCCACGACCTGATGCTCGACGCGGTTGCCCGCGATCTTCGATGCCCTGATTTCGGCCTCCGCCTGGCCTGTGGCCAGGATCTCAGCGTCCTCGGCCGGCTGGCGCTGGCCATCCAGGCTTCGTCGACGGTGGCGCAGGCGCTGGAGTGCGCGTCGCGGTTCATGTTCGTGCACAGTCCGGCGCTGAGCGTCGGTGTGGAACCGGATCCGCGGGGGTGCCGTGAGGTGGTCGCGCTGACCTATCGGAAGGATCTGCGCGAGTCGCCGTACTCCCCGCAGGCCATGGAACTCGGGCTCGGCCTCTTTCATCGGGTGGCGGTGGCTCTGGTCGGCAGCGTGACTGGTCTTCGGTCGGTGGAGGTGTCGCACCAGCCCCTGTCGCCGGTGTCGCGGTACACCGAGTTCTTCGGCGTGGATGTGAAGTTCGGCTGCCCGACCGCTGCGCTGCGCGTGGAGCGACGGCTGCTCGACGAGGAGTTCCGCAGCGCGGACGCGGCGATCCGCCGATTCGCCGTCGACTACCTGGCCAGTCACCACACCGATCCGGAGCGCTTGGTCTCCACGCACGTCCGGCGGGCCCTGGCCGGGAGTATCGGCACCACCCCAGCGGCGATCGGTCATGTCGCGCGGCTCCTCGCGATGCATCCCCGCACGCTGCAACGGCGGCTCGCCGCGGAGTCGATCAGCTTCGCCGAGATCCTTGAGGACGTACGACGGGATCTCGCGCTGCGCTACATCACCACCACCGAACTGCCTCTGGGGCAGGTGGCCGCGATGGCGGGCTTCGCCGACCAGTCCGGCCTCAGCCACGCCGTACGACGGTGGCGCGGCGCGAGTCCGAGCGAGGTGCGACGCCGGGCGCGTGGCACGTCCTGAGATTGTCGTACTGGAACAAATCCTGCCTGGCTCGGGAGGGCATTCTGCTGGCCCGACGACGAGAGCGAGGAGTTGCCCATGGCGACAGCCGGCACCGGCCACCTGACCGGGATCGGTGCGCGACCGGTCCCCGAGTTCGACGGTGTCCACGACGTATGGCCGCGCGGCGAACGGCTGCGGGCGGTCCGCGAGGCCGCTGCGGCGTACAAAAAGCGCTTCAAGGCCCAGGGCGAGGTGCGCGCGGTGAAGTCGGTCGACATCGCCGCGGCGCCGTACCCGGTGAAGTACGCCTTTCACAACGCCGTTTCGGTGCCGACGCTCCCGCTGATCTCAATGATCAACCGCATGATCGTCGTGCAGTACGACGACTTCGACGGCCGGGCACGCACGCTGGTCTTCGAGCCGACGGTGCCGGACGGCTCCGCGCAGGCGCCGTTCTACCGCAACCTGCAGAAGCTGACGGACAAGGTCCCCGGCGGCAAGCTGCTCGAGCGGATGGTTCTGAGGTACTACGCAGAGCCCGGCGACGTCCTGCGTCGGCTGGGGCTGACCCCGGACGACATCGACTTCTGCACTTTCGACCACCTGCATGTGCAGGACCCGCGGATGATCCTGGGCTCCACCGAGGTCATCGAGGACGAGTCGGCCGCACGGAGGCCGCTGTTCGGCGGGGCAAGGATGCTCGTGCACAACCGCGAGCTGGCAACTCTGCAGTCCCTGCACCCGATGCAGTGGGCGTGGTACGTCGACGGCGGGCTGGACGGCGTCGCCCCGGAGAAGTTCGTCACCTTCGACGGGGACATCGAGCTAGGTCCCGGCGTCGCGTTGCTGTGGACCCCCGGGCACACCGACGGCAACCACTCGCTGGTGCTCAACACCTCGGATGGGGTGTGGGTGTCCTCGGAGAACGGTATCTCGCTGGACAACTGGCAGCCGGAGCTGTCCCGGATCCCCGGCGTGCGGCGCTACCACGATGTCTTCGGTCGCGAAATCTGCCCCAACGCCAACACGCTGGAGGACTCGCTGGACCAGTACGACTCGATGGTCAAGGAGAAGACCCTCGCCGACCGGTGCAAGGCGGATCCGCGCTGGCTGCAGATCCTGCCCTCGACCGAGCTGGCCCCGTGGAAGCGGTTCTGGCCGGTGGTGCCCACCTATGTCCACGGCGGGATCGCCTACGGCGAGATCAAGAGTGGTCGGCGATGAACCGCTCGTCCGCCGGCGCGGTGGTCACCGGGGCGGGCCGCGGCCTCGGCAGGCTGATCGCCGCGGCACTGGTCGAGCGCGGCCACCGGGTGCTGGTCACCGACGTCGACGAGGATGCTGCGCGCGCCGCTGCGACCGAGCTCGGGCCTGGCGTGTTGTGGGACGCCGTCGACGTGCGCGACGAGGTTCAGGTCGCCGCGGCGCGGGACCGCATCGTGACAGAGGCCGGCCGCGTGGACGTGTGGGTCAACAACGCCGGCGTGCTCGTGACCGGGCCGGCCTGGGAGCAGTCGCCCGACCTGCGCCGCCTGATGCTGGAGGTCAACGCGCTCGGCACCGTCAACGGCACCGTCGCCGCGATCGAGGCCATGCGGGGCACGGGCGGACACATCGTCAACGTCGTGTCGCTGGCGGGACTGACCGCGGTCCCGGGCGAGGCGGTGTACGCCGCGTCCAAGCACGCCGCGATCGGCTTCAGTCTGAGTACACTCGCCGACCTGCGTCTGGCCGGGATCAAGGAGATCGACATCTCCTGCGTCTGTCCCGATGGCATATGGACCCCGATGCTCCACGACAAACTCGACGACCCTGCCGCGGCCTTGTCCTTCTCCGGCAAACTGCTCATGCCCGAAGAGGTCGTCGACGCGGTGCGCAAAGTGCTGGACCGCCCACGCCCGGTCACCGCAGTACCGGGCTGGCGGGGACTGCAGGCGCGCCTGGCTGACGCCCTTCCCTCGTTCGCGCTGCGTGCCGTCCCCCTGGCGGTCGCGCAGGGTAGGTGGATGCAGCGGAAGATGCTGACGAAGAGCCCGCCGGCGTAGAGGACTTAATCCTCCTCATCCTCGCTGGTATCGGTGGTGGCAGGGTCGCGAAGGCGTATCAGGCCACCATCGACCGGGGTTGAGGCGCGGAAGCCATGACGGCCCGGCACGTTGATGTTCGTGTGCCTCAGCGGAGGCAACCGGGCGACGTCCTTGTTCAGGACGTCCTGTTCGCGCGTCCGGGCGAGCGGCGCCCGCAGCTGCTGGACGGCGGTGTCCGGAGAGCAGGTGGCACACAGCGCGGCGGCGTCGAGGACCGGGCCGAGCCCGATGAGTGACACAGGCCTACGTCGACGACCTGGACCGGGCCCGGCTACTCGTCCACCCCCAACGCCACGGGCTTCGGGCGCGGTTCGCCCGGGCCGGGCCGGCCGACTCGCCGCGGCGCCGCCGCGCGGAGGAACACCGAGCCTCGGGCGAGCCCGTCCTCGCCGCCATGGCGGCCGTCCTGAGGATCGGGGACGCGCCGCCGGATGCCGGGGCGAGTCCTGCCGGCGACGCGGTGACGACGGTGCCGGCCGCCGTCGGGGACGCGGTGGTGGCGGCTGGAGGCCGTACGGCTGCGGCGGGCCATCGAGGACGCCGCGTACGACAACGTGTGGCGGGGCCAGCACACATCAGGGGTCCTCCGGCGCAGTGAGGGCGCTCCTGAGGATTACCGCGCCCCGCCCGGCCAGCCCCATGCCGAGTCAGTCCAACGAGTCAAGGAACGTCAGTACGGAGGCGTCCTCGTCGATCAGCGGGGCGAGCGCGGTGTTGAACGGGGCGCCGTAAGGAGCCTTCAGGTGCGTGGGGTGTGGCCGTCTCGCTGGTCGCGGTAGGAGCCGAGGGACGGACGAAGGGCGGCATGGACGCCGCGTACCCGACACCGCCGAGGCTGCCCCCACGACCCCACCATCCGCCCCGCCCTTCTGGGCGATCCGGCACGCGGCGGACAGGCCGTCGGAAGCAGCGTCCGCATCGCCCACATCGCAAGGCCAGCCGCGAGGACGTCGCGTGGCTCTACCCGGACACGCCGATCGAGCGGATCGCCACCCACTGGCTGGGCCTCGGCGCGCTGCTCGTCGTCGTCAGCGACGGCCCCGGTGGTGCCCACGTGTTCCCCAGCGGCGCCGGAAACATGAGCCGTCCCGGCCACAAGGTCGCGGTCGTGGACACCGTCGGCGCGGGCGACGCCTTCACCGCCGGGCCGCTCGGCGCTGCTCCGCCATGGGCTGCACACCCCACAGACTCTGGCCACGGCCGACCCGGACGTGCCGGCCATCGCCGTGGACGACGCGGTCCTCGTCTCCGCGCCGACCTGCGAGTGCCTGGGCGCCGACCCGCCCATCGCCCTGCCCCGCCCTCACCTGCCTGCCCTGGCGCCCCTGGCGGTGACGGACCCGACCTTCGCCGACAGCGCCGAGCGGATGGACACGGGCAGCCCGGCCCCGCAGCCGATGCAGGCGATGCAGCCGGTCAAGAGCTGGCGGTCCCACGCACGGTGGCCGGTCTACGGCCGGAGCGGCACCCTCGGCGAGGCGTACCGCTCCGGATCAGCTGTATCCGTTCAATTCGGCGTGAAGCAGGTCATCCGTGCCGGCTGATGTCCCCCGACGTGCGGTCGGTCGGCGTCGCGCAGTGGCTGACGGAAGGCGCATGCTGGAGGTGGCGCCACACATGCTCGGGTCTGTGGCCACCGCCCGGCCGGCGTGCACGCGAGGAACATCGCGGACCGTGAGCCGTCACCGGGCCGCCACCCAGCCTCAGCGCCCTCTGAATTCCCGGACGGCGGTGGCCGCCGAGCGGTTCGCCGACACCCGGCCATTCGGCCGATGGCCGCTGCAGCAGGAAGGAGTGACAGAGTCGATGACGACACTGGAGATCCATGACTTGCACTGCTCTGTACAGACCGAGGCCGGACCCCGGGAGATTCTGCACGGAGTGGACCTGACCGTGCACCAGGGGGAAACACACGCGATCATGGGCCCCAATGGCTCCGGCAAGACCACTCTGGCATATTCGCTCGCCGGGCACCCCAAGTACCACGTCACCTCTGGCACCGTCACGCTGGACGGCGAGGACGTACTGGCCATGAAGGTCGACGAGCGCGCGCGTGCCGGGATGTTTCTCGCCATGCAGTACCCGGTCGAGGTTCCGGGCGTGTCCATGTCGAACTTTCTCCGCACCGCCGCCACCGCTGTACGCGGTGAAGCCCCCAAGCTGCGCACCTGGCTGAAGGAGGTAGGGGAGGCGATGGAGCGGCTTCAGATCGACCCTTCCTTCGCCGAGCGGAACGTCAACGAGGGTTTCTCCGGCGGCGAGAAGAAGCGCCACGAGATCCTTCAGTTGGAACTCCTCCAACCCAAGATCGCCATCCTGGACGAGACCGACTCCGGCTTGGACATCGACGCTCTGCGCATCGTCTCGGAAGGCGTCAACCGCGTGCGCGCCACCGGCCGGGTCGCCACCCTGCTGATCACTCACTACACGCGCATCCTGCGCTACGTCCGTCCCGACAACGTCCATGTCTTCGCCGACGGCCACATCGTCGACTCCGGCGGTCCCGAACTCGCCGAACGCCTGGAGGAAGAGGGCTACGAGGGCTACGTGAAGGACGCCGCGGCCAACCGCTGACATCGCTGACCGAGTGCGGGACGTGCCCATCGGACGGCGGCTGACCGCGGGCCGAACATGGTCGGGGGGCCGGTCCCGGCCGCCCGCATCCGCGCCGTGTGAGAGCAGGGACGAGTGGGACAGATGAGCGGGATAATGGTCGTCTGGCCCGCGAAGGGATGTGGCGCCTGTGCTCGGGCAGCAGCGACGACGGTGGCCGAAGGCCCCGGGCGTTCGCAGGGGCAGGCTCTCGCAGCGGATCCTTGTCGCCCTGCTGGTGATCCTCAGCGTGACGAGCGTGATCGGCTTCGCCCTGTTCGCGCTGGCCCAGCGTAGCGCGCTGGACCGTCTCTACGAACAGCGGGCGGCGGCGATCGCTCGGGTCGCCGCGAGCGATCCGCGGATCGTCGGCGCGATGGCCGCCGGCGTTGCGCCCAGCCCCAGCGGTGTGGTGCAGACGGAGGCACAGCGCATCGCCAACGCCTCCGGTGCCTCGTACGTCGTCGTGATCGACCTGCATCGCGTCCGCCACTCCCATCCCCGTCCGGAGCTGATCGGCAAGCGGATCTCCGAGCCGATCCTCGTCCGAAGCGGCGTGCCGTACATGCGGATCAACGTCGGCTCCACCGGGCGCTCCGCCAACGGCATCGTCCCCCTCCACGGACCCGGGGGCCGCCTGCTGGGCGAGGTCTCGGCCGGGATTCCCGAAACACGGGCGACCAGTGAGCTGTGGCGCGAGTTGCCCGCCTTCGGCGCGTACGCCGGGGCGGCGCTGGTGATCGGGGTCGGCGCCGCGTTCATGCTGACCGGGTGGCTCAAGCGGAGCACCTTCGGCCTGGAGCTGGAGGAGATCGCCGGTTTGTTCCAGGAGCGGGAGGCGATGCTGCACGGCATCCGCGAGGGCGTGGTCGGCCTGGACGCACAGGGCCGGGTCACAGTGATCAACGGTGAGGCACGGCGTCTGCTCGGCCTGTCCGAACAGGTGGAGGGCAAGCCCGTCACCGAGCTCAGGCTCGGGCGGACTCTCACCGAGACACTCACGCCGGGACCGGGCAAGGCCGTCAGCGACCGGGTGCTGACCGTCGGCGAACGGCTGCTGGTGGTCAACAGCTGGCCCACGGGCGACGCGGGCGGGCCCGAGGGCAGCGTGGCCACGCTGCGGGACTCCACCGAGCTGCGCCTGCTGTCGGAGCGGGCGGAGGCGGCGCGCAGGCGCCTGAAGCTGCTGTACGACGCAGGCGGAGCGGTCGGCACCACGCTCGACCTGACGCAAACCGCCTGTGAACTCGCCCGCGTCGGGGTACCGCACCTCGCCGACTACGCGGTGGTCGATCTGCTGGAGTCCGTGTTGCACGGCGAGGAACCAGCGCTGGGCGGCCGCGTACGGCTGCGGCGGGTGGCCGTGCACGGCATCCGTGACCAGCACCCCTTCCTCCCGCTGGGAGAGAGCTTCGAACTGGACCCCGCCACACCCCAGGCATGGGCGTTCGGCCACCAGCAGGCCGTCCTCGAAACCGACCTGCACACCGCACAGGACTGGCGCGCCCAGTCCCCGGCCAGGGCGAAGGCCATCCTCGCCGCCGGTATGCGCTCTCGTATCGTGGCCCCGCTGAAGGCCAGGGGCGTGCTGCTGGGCGTGGCCTACTTCTGGCGCTCCGCGCGGCCCGAGCCGTTCGACGCCGACGACCTGTCCCTCGCCGAGGAACTGGTCGCACGCGCCGCGATCTCCCTCGACAACGCCCGCCGCTATGCCCGCGAGCACGCCATGGCCACCGCCCTGCAGCGCAGCCTGCTGCCGCGCGGCATCCCCGAGCAGGACGCCGTCGATGCGGCCTTCCGCTACCTGCCCGCACAGTCGGTGGGCGGGGACTGGTTCGACGTCATCGCGTTGCCCGGCGCCCGGGTCGCGCTGGTGGTCGGCGACGTGGTCGGTCACGGCCTGCACGCGGCGGCCACCATGGGCCGTCTGCGCACGGCCGTCCACAACTTCTCCGCCCTCGACCTGCCACCCGACGAACTCCTGTGGCATCTGGACAACCTGGTGGCCCGGATCGACCAGGACGAGGCGGTCGACGGCGGCCCGGCGGCGATCACCGGGGCCACCTGCCTGTATGCGATCTACGATCCCACCCGGCGCCGGTGCACGATGGCCCGGGCAGCCCATCCCCCGCCCGTCCTCGTCCTGCCCGACGGCACGGTCCACTTCCCCGACGTACCCGCCGGGCCACCGCTCGGCCTGATGTCCCCGCCCTTCGAGACCACGGAATTCGACGTGCCGGAGGGCAGCCGACTCGTGCTCTACACCGACGGGCTGATCGAGCACCGCGACCGCGACATCGACGACAGCCTCACCCGGCTGCGGGACACGCTCGCCGGCGTCGGCGCAGATCACACACCGGAGGAGACGTGCACCGCGGTGCTGGGCGCTCTACTGCCCGCCCAGCCCACCGACGACGTCGCCCTGCTGATCGCCCGCACCCGCGCACCGGCGGCGGACGACATCGCCGAATGGGAGGTGCCCTCCGACCCGGCGGCGGTGGCCGACACACGGATGCGGATCGGCCGCCACCTCACACGCTGGGGGCTGAAGGAGGCCGCCTTCACCACCGAACTCATCCTCAGTGAACTGGTCACCAACGCCATCCGCTACGCCACCGGCCCGATCCAGGTCCGCCTGCTTCGCGACCGGAGCCTCATCTGCGAGGTCTCGGACACCAGCAGCACCTCCCCACACCTTCGCCACGCAGCCACCATGGAGGAGGGCGGCCGCGGACTCTTCCTCGTCGCCCAACTCGCCGACCGCTGGGGCACCCGCTACCTGCCCGCCGGCAAAACCATCTGGGCCGAACAGACCCTCGTCGGCCCACAGGACACTCACGGCTGAGGTGGCTGAAAGTGGAGCGTCCGAGGGGTGAGTTGACGGCCAACAATACGATCGTCGTGGCCCAAGACAGACTCGACCTCTGAGGACTCTGTCAGCGCACGCCGAGCAGCGGCTCGGCCATCTCCTCCATGCTCAAAAGCCCGCAGCACGCGGCCCAAGGGAAAGGAAACGGGGCGGTCACTGCCCCCGGAAGCCGCCGCTCACGGCAGACACTGACAGGCACCTGCCGGCCACTGCGCCGTACAACTGCCCTGTCCGGCCTCGGCGCTCTCGGCCGCGGCGGACACCCCGCGTCTTCTTCGCCGGAAGCGGGTACGAATCGCGTATGCAGCACAGCAGCGTGCGCCTGAAGGCAGCGTGGATCTGCCTTCTCATCGTCGGTCTCGGCATCCTGGCCTTTGGTGTCGTCGCCGCAGTCGCACCGGGGGCCGGCGACGAGCAGCTCATGCGGGCTGACGGTGTGGCTGCGACCGGCATGGGCCTGTTCGGGGTGCTGATCACCCTCGTACCGTTCCGCGCCGGGGAACGGTGGGCGTGGTATGCGCAGTGGTACTACCCGGCCTTCTGGATCGCCCACTTGGCGGGTGGGCTGCCGCCGGGCAAGGACCACGTCCACCAGGCGGTGTTCATCGTTGTGTCACTCGCCGGGCTGCTGCTGCCCGTCCGCGTCTTCTTCCCCCGTGCGACGACCACCGCCTGACCTGGCGGGATCAACGCCCCGACCCTCGTCGGCGGCGGCCCCACGACACGGCAACACTGGTGGAGCACGCTCAGGAACCGGCGAACTGCCTTCCGGACGTGGTCCTCGAGATCATCGGCTGTGGCCACCTTGCCGTGGAACGTTCCCAGCCCTCGGGGACCGCCTGGCGTTGCACCGCGGTTGCGCCGCGGAAAAGCTTCGTCACTCCGCAGACCATGGCCGCCTCAGGCGAAGTCTGCTGCGGTGATGCCGTCGGGATGTCCGGACGGCCACTCCACCAACTCGATCCGGTAACCATCCGGGTCCGTGAGCCACGACGTCTTCGGGCCGTGAGGGCCGCCCGGGTACTGGAGGGGTTCGGGCCTCAGGCCGGCTTCGGCCAGCGTCTCCAGGGTGGTGGCGAGCCTCTCCACCTGGATCGCGAGGTGGTCGAAACCGCTGCCCACGTCGACCGGTCCGTCGCCGGGGCGGTGGACCAGTTCGAGCGAGGCCGCCGGTTCGTCGGGGAACTTGAGGATCACGAGGCGAGCCCCGTCGCCGACCTCGACCCTGCCCAGTTCGGCGTAGCCCAAGGTGGTGTAGAAAGCGAGCGAGCGGTCCAGGTCGGTGACGCGGTAGGCGACGAAGAGCGTCTTCACGCGGCCTCCTCGGGTCGATGCACCCGGTAGCGGACATGCGTAACGTCTCGATCCTCGAGCCGTCGGACGAGGTCGACTTCGATGTGATCGCTGCCCAGGTGGTCGAACAGCCGTCGACCGACCCCGAGGAGGACCGGAACCAGGTGGGTCTCCATCTCGTCCACCTGCCCGGCTCCCCGCCCCAAAACACTCCCGTTTCCCCTTGACCAAAGACATAGGGGAACCCCCCGAGGGACTCAGCGAACACCTCTGCCCCTCCGGATCGCGCCCTACGTCACACCCCACCGGTCACCCCGCACACGCCAGGCACAGCCCGGCGCATGCGCCGCCCGGCGCGCCCCCTATCGTCGCCTGGCGACTGGGCGACTGGGCGACTGGGCGACTGGGCGACTGCCGAACGCGACGCGACCCGCGGCCGTGGCGGCCGTGTCCGACGTGGCGCGGACAACGGCGTCGCCGTCTCGGCCGGCGTTCGCCCGGCTGCACTGCGTGAGGGTCTCGACCGGGTGCGGAAGGTGCGGGGCACCGGCGGACTTGCCGCCACCCCTTGCTTGATGTCATGCACAGGTCCAGAATCCGGCTTGCGAACACGCGTGCACCTTACGCGAACGTCCTTCACCCCCAACGCCGGTCGACCGCCGGCTGCCTGAAGGGATGTTCAGTGTCACGCTCCACACCAGGCCGAAGACGCCTCATCACCGCATTCACCACGCGTGCGGCCACGAACAGCCCAGCAACTTGCAGCGGCGGGAAAGCGCGAGCCAAGTTGGCGACGCCGACCATGGGCGCGATCAGGACGACCAACACGCTGAACGTTGCCGCCGCTTGGAGCGCGCCACCAGGCTGATCGATGTTGGTGCGGCTGCGCCGCATGCCAGACCCGCGCACGACGCGCATGCGCCAGCCCGTGGTGCAACTACGCGCCCCCCTGCACCACCTGACGCAAGCCCGCCGTGTCGCGTTCCCGCCAGTTTCGCTGCGTCTGTCAGCGGCGGCCGGTGCCCCACACATACCGCCAGGAGAGACATGTCCAGACCGGCAAGAGGAAGAACCCCCCTGCTCATCGGTGCCCTGGCCGCGGCGACGGCGTTCGCCACCCCCGCCTTCGCCGGCCCCTCGAGCTCCTCGACCACCTTAGTGGCCCCCCATGCCTCTGCCCCCTCTCTCGCTCAGGTCAGCAGTGACCCGTACTCCGACTCGCAGGCCCAGCACGCCACCGAAGTCGAGCCGGACACCTACAGCTTCGGCAGCACCGTCGTCGCCGCCTTCCAGGTCGGCCGGGTCTCCGGCGGCGGGGCGTCCAACATCGGGTGGGCGACCTCCACCGACAACGGACAGAGCTGGACGCACGGCTTCCTGCCCAGCTCCACCACGAACACCGGCGGCCCGTACTCCGCCGCCAGTGACGCCTCCGTGGCCTACGACGCCAAGGACGGCGTGTGGATGGTCTCCTGGCTGGGCATCCGCTCAGGCAACAGCGTCGATGTCGACGTCAGCCGCTCCACGGACGGCGGCCACACCTGGGGCGCCCCGGTCACCGTCTCCACCGGCACGTTCGATGACAAGAACTGGACGGTCTGCGACAACCACCCGTCCAGCCAGTACTACGGCCGCTGCTACACCGAATACGACGACGCCAACGCCGGCGACGCCGAGCACATGAAGACCTCGACCGACGGTGGCGCGACCTGGGGTGCGCAGCAGAGCCCGGCCGACAACCCGAGCGGGCTCGGCGGCCAGCCGGTCGTGCAGCCCAACGGCACCGTCGTCGTACCGTTCTCCTCCGGCAGTGAGGACAGTGAACGGGCGTTCATCTCCACCAACGGCGGGGGAAGTTGGGGCTCAAGCGTGCAGATCGCCACCGTCTCGCACCACCCGGTCGCCGGTCTGGAGGACGACGCTGCCGACATGTCGCGGCTGGACACCCTGCGCGAGGGCCCCCTGCCATCCGCTGAGATCGACGCCTCCGGCCGCGTCTACGTGGTCTGGTCCGACTGCCGCTTCCGCACCAACTGCACCAGCAACGACATCATCATGTCGACCTCGACGAACGGCACCTCGTGGAGCTCGCCGGCCCGCGTGCCGATCGACGCCGCCAACAGCTCCGCCGACCATTTCGTGCCCGGCATCGGCGTGGATCCCAGCAGCTCCGGCAACACCGCCCGCATCGGGCTGACGTACTACTACTACCCGAACGCCGGCTGCACGGACGCCACCTGCCAGCTCGACGCAGGCTACGTCTCGTCCACCGACGGCGGCACCACGTGGACGGCACCCACCCAGCTCGCCGGCCCCATGACACTGGCCTGGCTACCCAACACCACGCAGGGCCGGATGTTCGGCGACTACATATCCACGTCCGTCCTGTCCGGCGGCAACGCCGTCACCGTGATCCCCAACGCCCATGCCCCCAGCGGCGGCACCTTCGACGTGGCGATGTACGCACCGACCGGCGGCATGCCGATCGGCAGCGGTCAGCCAGGCGGCAACACCGTCACCGTCACCAACCCCGGCGACCAGACCGGCACCGCCGGCACCGCGGTGAACCTGCAGATCACAGCGTCCGACTCCTCCTCGTCCGCCAAACTCACCTACAGCGCGGCCGGCCTGCCACCCGGCCTGACCATCGCCTCCACCACCGGCCTGATCTCCGGCACACCCACCACCGCCGGCATCTACCACGTCACCGTCACCGCCACCGATGACACAGCCGCCACCGGCTCCACCACCTTCACCTGGACCGTCAACCCCGCAGGCGGCGGAACCTGCACCAGCACCGGCCAAAAGCTCACCAACCCAGGCTTCGAGTCCGGCAACACGGCATGGACCGCCAGCTCGGGCGTCATCGGGCAGTACGGCTCACAGGGCGAGCCCCCGCACGGCGGTACATGGGACGCATGGCTGGACGGCTACGGCAGCTCCCACACCGACACCCTCTCGCAGCCCGTGACGATTCCGTCCGGCTGCAAGGCCACCCTCAGCCTGTACCTGCACGTCGACACCGCCGAGACGACGACCTCCACCGCGTACGACAAGCTCACCGTCAAGGCCGGCGGCACCACACTGGCCACCTACTCCAACCTCAACGCCGCCACCGGCTACACCCAGAAGACCTTCGACATCTCCTCCCTCGCCGGCCAGACCGTCACCATCACCTTCACCGGCGCCGAAGACACGTCCCTCCAGACCTCATTCGTCATCGACGACACCGCCCTTACACTCGGCTGACCCTCAGCCGACTGCGATCTGCCGGCACCCAACCGGGCGGCCTCAGGCATGGTCCTCTCCTCCGTCGGCAACGGCACAGGAGTCACCCGCAGCCGCTTGCGCTGGACATTCCGGTGCGGCGCCATCCATCGGCGCCGCACCCACCAGCTGAAAGAGGTCGGCTGAGACCCAGCTTGCTGAGCGCGGTGGTGCAGTCGAGGTTGGTAACGCGGCCGGCTGGGGTGTGGCCGCTGCGCCGGTCAGAGTTCCTCATCATCGACGGGTTCCGGCTCGCGGACGTATGCAAGGTCGAGGACGTAACGTTCGGTGACCGGGTTGGTGCTCCAGACTTCGAGGAGTACGTCCTCGGAGGAGTCGTCGCTGAGCTGGTCAAGGGTGGTGCCGTAGTGGTCGGCGGCTGCGGCGCGTCCCTCCCGCCATGCGTGGCCGTGCGGGAGTCGAGGGCCCTGGTTCACCCGGTGAGCAGCCTGTCGCTCCATGCCGGCTCCGCGGGCAGACAGCCGGAGGTCCGGGCCACCCGGACAGAGTTTCCGCCCCGGGCTGACACATCCTCATGGTTCAACAGCGCACGACCGCCCGGCGGTTCCGGGGTCACACCATACCCGCACAAGGGACCGCTCCCCGACGTATCCGCAAACCCCCGATTTATGCGGCACTGTCCGCAGCCGGGAAGATCCCGGTTCCCGACGGTCGGTCACGAATCATCGTAATCGCCGTACCGGAGGTCGGGGAGGGCTGCTCGGATGCTGCCGGGTCCGTGAGCTTCTTCTCGGCCCGGCGCAATAACCGCGGTGAGCAGATCTTCGTGCCGTCGGACAGGACCGCGAAGTGGGTCAGGCCCAGGCCGATGCCGAGGGCGCAGTCTGGGTTTGGCTCGCCGAAGCGGGTTCGGTCCTGCTCCGGATCGGTCTCGATGACAAAGGAGGCGAAGAACCGCCCCGCCGCGTCCCGGATCACGGTGACACTGGAGGGGACCGAGGGAAGAACCCGCGACCAGCACACCCGCACCTCGCCGATCTCCGGCAGCAACAGCGTCCCGGTCGCGGGAGGTGCCCCGGTTATCCGGATTTACCGACAGGGATCATATTCAGCTCGGTGAATTCGCCCGGTATTACATGTCGTGAGCCATGCCCTCCGAATCCACCGCGGCTCCCGAAACCGGCTTGTTTCGGGTGACAATGCGGAGCGGGCTTCGGTTCCTCACCGGCAGAAGTGGACGCGGGGTTCCCGGAGTTGCCGGGCCGCCGCGCCGAGGCCCGTTTCCGGCCGGTTCCACATGCTTCCTCCGGTCGGTTCCGCGTCAACTACCCCTCCTCGGCGTCGAACACGCGCGTCGCGGGCCGGGCTGTGGAGCGTAAGCGCGCAACTGGCGGCGAGGTCGTGCCTATTCTTTGGTTGACTGGTGAAGATTCAGTATTAGGGTGAATGCGTTCCTGTCGATCGCCACCGAACGGCAGGACCTCCCAGGGAGTTCCGCCCCGTCCGTTACCAAGTCGCCCCGTGCACGGCCGAGTTGATCCCCTGGCGTCGTATCGTGACGGCGCCACAGCCCAATGGCGGACCCTTTCTGGGTGCTGGGTGGGCATCCGGCACAGCGGAACCCTGTGCCTGCCATCGGCCTGTCCCCCGGCAGCCGCGACCGGTTGTGCAGCGGTCGCGGCGTTCCCCGCTCCCCACTGCTCTGACACTGAACTTCCCTCATGGTGATGATGATTCAATCTGAAGCGGGAGGCGCCCGGTGATATTCTCCCGTGCGTCGCGAGGACGCCGTGACGCTGCGGACACCACGGCGCAGTCACCGGAATCAGCAGCGCCTCCTTCCACTCCCTCGCCCCCGGCGAGGAGTCCGCTGCCGGACCTCGTGCCGCTGACCGCGGAGGAAGTCGCCCTGATGCGCGCGAGCGTGGCCGTGGTCGGCCCGCACGCAGCGGACATGACGGTGTATTTCTATGCCATCCTGTTTGCACGCTACCCCGAGGTGCGCGGGCTCTTCCCGGACAACCTGGACGTCCAGCGCGACCGGTTGCTGCGCGGGCTGCTGCAGATCGTCGACCTCGTCGACGACCCGGAGAACCTGATCCGGTTCTGCGGCCGGCTCGGTCGCGACCACCGCAAGTTCGGAGCGCTGAACGGCCACTACCCCGCGGTGGGCGAGTGCCTGCTCGCATCCCTGGCCCGCTACGCCGACCCGGTGTGGAGCCCGGAGCTGGCCGCCGCATGGACGCACGGATACGGCGTCGTATCGCAGGTGATGATGCACGCCGCGGGGGAGGACGCCCGCACGGCGCCCGCGGTGTGGGAGGCGGAGATCATCCACCACCTGCATCGCGGCCATGGCATCGCGGAAATCACCGTGCGGCCCGACGCGCCCTACCCGTACACGGCAGGCCAGTACGCGAGCGTGGAGACGCCCTGGCACCCCAGGGCGTGGCGCTACTACTCGCCCGCGCACGCGCCGCGACCGGACAACACCGTGACCTTCCACGTGCGTGCGGTCGCCCGGGG
>NZ_JBSHAY010000059.1:0-30943 GCF_053611725.1 Streptomyces sp. NPDC054783
GACGGAGAGCAGGTAGCGGCCGTCCGGGCTCAGGCTCAGCCTGGAATGGAAGAAATCCTCCGGCTCGCGGCTGCCGGCGGTCAGCCGCTCGCCGCTCGCCGCGTCCTCGATCTGGAGCACGTTGTACTTCTCGGGGCAGTGCACGACGACCTCGCGTCCGTCGCCCAACTTGCCCAGGGCGAGCGGGTAGTCGTAGTCCGGCGCACGGTAGTAGCTGCGGTTCAGCTCCCGCACGACCCGTTCTCCTTCGAGCAATACCCCCTTGGTGCCACGCTCCTGGTACACCGCGGAGTACAGCCCTGAGACCGAAGTGGTCCCGGCATCGAACGGAAAACTCCACGCGAAGGGCGACTTGCGCTCCAGCCCGTCGCGGCCCCAGCGCCGCCCGCCCCCGACCCCGGAGACCAATTCGTCGCCCTGCCACACCAGCGACTTCGGCGCCGCCTTCGCCGCTATCGACTCCACAGTCACCGATGACCACCCCCACTCCGGAGAACCCTGGACAGGCCCTCGCCCGGAATCTACGGGACCCGGTAGGCGGGGCAGCAGCAGGACCGCACAGATGACTCGCCGGGTCGCCAGGGGGCCCGGCGCGGTCCGACCTCTTCCTGCTCACGTCGAGGCGAGCACCAGGGTGGAACGATCGAGCACACGGCGGCGAATCTGCCATCTGCGACTACCAAGCGTGGCCGGTCTGCTCGGCAGCATACGGCGCAGTGCACGACAACCGGCTCCACAGTCAGTGCGCACCGGGTCCGGATTCGGCGTTCCCCCAGCGATCGGTGGGCACACGCCAGCGGGCCCTACACGCCGACACCAGCCAGTCCCGGGAGTCGCGGTCCACGCACGCCGTCGCTGGCTGCGGATCGAACGCACCTGGTCCGGGCCGACGTGTGCATCCACGCCGGCGCTCAGCGTATTCACCACCGACGGCTCCACCGAGACCGGCTCCCTGATCGACGAGATCGTGCGCGAGGGCACCCGACGGATGCCCGATGGGGTGCGGGAGGTGGCTCCGGGATCCCATCGGGCTGCGGGTCGCGTCCTACGGCACGGTTCGCCTAGCGGTTGGGCTTCAGCGTCCAGGTGATGGTCATCTCGCCGGTGATCTCGCCGTCGGGGCGACGGATCGTCACCTCGACGGGGAACTCCGGGCGCCGGCCGGCGTCGAGTTCGGCGACGACCTCGGCGGCCGGGCGGCCGAGCTCCGCGGTGGCGGTGACCTCGCCCATGGCGAGCTTCTTGTAGGCGAGGCGGACCTCGACGGCCAGCGGGGTGGCGCGGGTGAGCTGGTCGCCGAAGGCAGCCAGGACGATCGCGCCGCTGGCGGACTCGGCGAGGGTGAACATCGCTCCCGCGTGCGGGCCGCCGATGTGGTTGTGGAACTCGGCCTGGTCGGGCATCCGCAGCACCGCGCGGGTGGCAGTGGCCTCGTCGACGGCGAGGTTGAGCGTGCGCACCATCGGCACGGTGGCGGGAAGCAGCTCGGCGATCGAAGGCATGGCGATCTTCCTTCTGTCAGGTCTCAGTGCTGTCGGGGCGGGCTTGCTCGTGGACGGACTCCACGGAAACCACTTGAGTTCGCCATTCGAACCCAGATGTCTACTGGAGAGTAACAGCTGGATTCGGTTGGAAATCCAGCCGGGTACCCTGGCAGCGTGGAGTACATCGACCAGGACCCCAGCAACTGCTCGATCGGGCGCAGCCTGGAGATCCTGGCCATGCCCTGGGTGCTACTGGTCCTGCGAGAGGTCCTGCGCGGGGTCGACCGTTTCGCCGATATCCAGAGCCACCTGGGCGTCTCACGCAGTGTCCTGGCCGACCGCCTCGACCTTCTGGTGGCCAGGGGTGTGCTGGCGAAGGTCCCCTACCAGGAACACGCCCAGCGCCGCCGCTACCTCTACACGTTGACCGAGAAGGGCAAGGACGCGATCCCGGTGCTGACCGCGCTGCGCCAGTGGGGCGACAAGCATCTCGCCGACCCCGAGGGGCCGGCGGTCATCAGCGAGCACGTCGGCTGCGGGCATCCCGTCGGCCTCGCCTACGTCTGCGACGCAGGTCACCGCCTCTCCGGCGTGGACGAGACCGTACGCAGGCCCGGCCCGTCCGCGCGGCCCCTGACCATCGCGAGCTAGCGTCCTGCGCCGGTAAGTCGTCGTTCGTTGGTGTGAACAATTGGATCTGCGTCTCGGGATCTTATTCACAGACCTTCCGCGATGACAAGGTCGTGCAGGAGCGCAGCAACGGTGTATTCGTCACCGCATGCCACATGGGCAACGTGAACAAGGTTCCATGTACTCCACAGGTACAAAAACACGACGATTCCCTACAGTGCACGCAGGGCATCGAATTCTATGATCTCGCCACAGCAGTACCGCGGGAGAATATTTACGGCTCGAGCCACGACCCGCTCTGGATCAACAAGTGAACCAACTTCGCACTTCGGCTGAACTCACGAAGGCGTCGCCAGCGTCCTGCCTTCGCTCCTCGCAGCCCGCAGGACCTCGCAGGGCTCCTCCACGTCACCGACTGGCGGCCTGAGGAGACCCTCGCCCCGAACTGGAACGCCGCGCCGACCAACGACGTGTGGGCCGTTCTCGAGCGCACCAGCCGCGGCGCAGAGCGCGTTGAAGGGTAGGTGGAACGCGAGTTGCGGCCGCTGCGCTGGGGCCTGGTGCCATCATGGGCGAAGGATGTGAAGGTCGGCGCCCGGATGATCAACGCGCGGGTGGAGAGCGTGCACGAGAAGCCCGCCTTCCACCGCGCGTTCGTCAAGCGCCGATGCCTGCTGCCGGCCGACGGCTTTTGCAAATGGGTCCAGGCCAAGGACCCGGCAACAGGCAAAGTCCGCAAGGGCACCCCCGCCTCGCCATTCATCGACTTGGCCGAAATCCCGACCGTCTCCGACTGGCTCGGCGTCGAGACTGCCATGCAGTACCAGCCCGGCCTGCTCGAAGGCTTCATCACCGAGACCGGACTCATCCCAGCCCCGCCATGACGTCACCCGGCCTGAAGACCTCAGCAGCCTGCAGGCGAGCAATTGTCAATACCTGTGGATGGGTTGACCGTCTGTACCGCTGCATCCGTCCCTTTGCGTCGACAGAAACTTGCGTCGTCCTCGTTGCACGGCAGGTGACCCAAGGAGAATGGCAACAGCATGTCTTCGCCGGAGTGAAATACCGCCGGATCTGTGCATGAATACCGAGCTTGCACGCCGAACCGTCCGGCCGGGTGCGCCGGTGGCCGTCAGTGGCGTTCGGCGGCGAACGGGCCCTCGTCGACGAAGCGGCGCAGCTGGCGTGCGAAGGCTTGGGCCTCCGCCTGGGGCCAGGTGGCGAGCGAGGACTCGATGCCGGCCGCCAGTCGCTGTCTGGTGACCGACACGATGTTGTGACCCTGCTCGGTGAGCGCGAGGAGGGTCGCGCGACCGTCGGCCGGGTCGGGCTGGCGCTGGAGCAGGCCGGCCTGCTCCAGTCGGTCGGCGCGGCGGGTCACGGTGGTGCGGTCCAGTCCGATCTCACGGCCCAGGTCGGCGGCGCTGCACGCCCCGGTCCGGGCCAGGCCGCTGAGGACCGGGTAAGTGAGGTCGTCGACCGCTTCCCCCAGCCCCTCGGTCAGCTGGGTGTAGAGGTGGGCGCGAGTGCTCCGCCGCAGGAGCAGGCCCAGTGCATCGGCGATGTCGTGTCCCGTCGAGTTGTTCACCCCTCCAGATTAGCGTGCGTAGCGCACGCTTTTCCGGTACGTTGATAAGCGTGCTCAAGGCACGCATCTCCGACCGATGTGCGGCGGGTCACTGCTGCGCCGAACCGAAGGAATCCCCATGAACCGCACCGACGTCCGCACCGCCCTTACCGACCTGCTCCTCACCCCGGGCCTCGACCTCGACGAGGCCGCCGACCGGCACTTCGCCCCCGACTACCGCCAGCGCACCGACGGAAGCTGGGACGACCGCACCGAGTTCCTCGCCCACATCGCCCACCTGCGCACGGTCGTCGCCGGCGGCTCGGTCGAGGTCCACGACGAACTCTTCTCTGGCGACCGCTACGCAGACCGCCACACGATGGAGGTCCTCAAGACCGACGGTTCCACCGTCCGCATGGAGGTTTACCTCTTCGGCGAGTTCGCCCCCGACGGCCGCTTCCGCCGCATCGAGGAGACCACCCTCATGCTCGAAGGCGCCGACGCCGACCGGAACCTCGGCAGCGCCCGCTGAGCCACATTGCCCCCCTGAGCCACGAGGCCGCCCCTGTCCCAGCGCATCGGCGCGCCGCCGTCATGGCGCATCATCCGAAAAGTGAGAGGAAGTGGTTGTCGTGCTCGACGTGCTCATCGCCGGGGCCGGCCCGGTGGGTCTCTGGCTCGCCGCGGAGTTGCGCCTGCACGGGGTGGAGGTGACCGTCGTGGAACGCCGGGCGGCACCGGACGGGCGGTCGCGCGCGGTCGGCATGCAGGCCGGCACACTGGACACCTTCGCCACCCGCGGACTCGCGGAGCGGTTCATCGAACGCGGCACCCCGGTGCCGACCGGCCACTTCGGCGCGGCGACCACCCGGCTGGACTTCTCCACAGTCGGGGCGGTGTACCCGTTCATGCTGGCGCTCGGTCAGTCCGTGACCGAACAGCTCCTGGAGGAGCACGCCGTCGCCGTGGGCGCCCGAGTGCTGCGCGGGGAGGAGATCGTCTCACTCACCCAGGGGCCGGACGCCGTCGAGGTGGTGATCCGCGCCGGCGGCACCCACCGGACCGCGCATGCCCGCTGGGTGGTGGGCTGCGACGGCACCCGCAGCGCGGTGCGCCAAGCGGCCGGCATCGACTTCCCCGGCCAGGACACCACCCTGACCGGGTGGCTCGCCGACGTCGAACTCGACGATCCGCCCACCGCACCACTCGCCGCCACCGGACCGGCCGGTTCGTTCCTGGCGGCCCCGATCGGCGACGGCATCCACCGACTGGCGGGCCTCTCCACGGCCACCATGCACCACGGCACCGGCGAACCGCTGACCCTGAAGGAGGTACGCGAGCAGACCCGCACGCTGCTGGGACGGGACCTGGGCATCCGCAACCCCCGGTGGCTCTCGCGCTACGGCAATGCCACCCGCCGGGCCGCACGGTACCGGGCCGGACGGGTGCTGGTGGCCGGGGACGCGGCGCACATGTTCTTCCCGGCCGGTGGGCAGGGCATGAACCTCGGCATCCAGGACGCCACCAACCTGGGCTGGAAGCTGGCCGCCACCCTCCAGGGCCGGGCGCCCGACGGACTGCTCGACAGCTACGACACGGATCGCGGGCCGGCCGCCCGCGCCGTCATCGACAACACCCGCGCGCAGCTCGCCCTGTTTGCGGCGGCGAGCCCGGAGCAGATCGCGCTGCGCGAGGTCTGGTCCGCCGCCCTGGCCGAACCGCAGACCAACCGCCAGTGGGCCCGCCGGATCGCCGGATTCGACGACCCTCTCCCCGCCGACACCAAACCCGGCGCGCACCCGCTGAACGGCACCCGACTGGCCGGCCTCGCCCTGGACACCGCCGGCGTGCCCACCGCCCACCCGTTGATGCACCACGGCCGACCACTACTGCTGGACCTCGGCGGAAGCCCGACACCGTGCCCCGCGGATGGCCTGGAGCAGCGGGCAGGAACCGTCAACGCCGAAGCGGCACATCCGATCTGGCGGGACGTCACCGCCGTCCTCATCCGGCCGGACGCCCGGATCGCCTGGGCCAGCACCGACACCGACCCGCAGCGCCGGGCCGCGGACTGCCTCACCACCCTGCGCACCCTGTGCCGCTGAACGCCGCTCGGTGAGCCCACCCACCGGCCCCGCTCGGCGGCCCTCTCTCACGGATCAGGCCGGATCAGCGCGCGGCGCCCCCAGCCTCCAGTCGGGGGGTATCCCCATCCATATGTGCATCGCAAGTCGGGGAACCCCCGGGCGCTGGGCCGGACAGCCCATGGACCCCGCGACGCTCGGCAGGCGCCTTTCGAACCGGCCAAGGGGCTCGGTGGCAGCTGCGCGGTTCCCCCTTTAGAGATTCCCGGACTTGGGAAGATGGCCGTGTTCCACGATCCCGATGGCAACCGAGTCGGCCTCCGGCAACGATGACTGCGGCGCTTCGACGTGTTTCGATGGCTGGTCGTAGGCCGACGCCGGCACTGCCCCACCCCGGTCCCACCACAGATCGGGGTGGGCGGCCCTCGGTCCGGTGAAGTTTGCGGTCATGCCGCGGCGGGCTCGGGGCGTTCGAGGAGGTGGCCGCGTTCGAAGCGGGCTCCGGCGCGGACGAGGGCGACGAGGTGGGGTGCGTTCACGGCCCGCCACCGTTGCTGGGCGGACTCGACGAGCTTGAAGACCACGGCCAGGGCGGCGGCCGCGCTGCCGGCTCCGCGGGTGACCTTGGTCCGCAGCCGGACGGTGGCGAAGGTCGATTCGATCGGATTCGTGGTCCGCAGGTGGATCCAGTGCTCGGCGGGGGAAGTGAGCGCGTGGTCGCGGCCCTCGGCGTTGTAGATGTCCTGCAGGGCCTTCTTCGCGCCGGGCTGCGCGGACTTCGGCAGGGCGTTCGCGATGTTGGCGATCTTGTGAACCCAGCACCTCTGGTGCCGGGTGGCGGGGAACGCTTCGGCCAGGGACTTCCAGAAGCCCAGGGCGCCGTCGCCGACCGCGAGGACGGGAGCACGCATGCCCCGTCGTCGGCAGTCCCGCAGCAAGTCGGCCCAGGAGTCGGAGGATTCGCGGTAGCGGCGCCTTCACCTCGACGGTCCCGGCCGCGGTCGTGCTCCTGCCCCCCTCTGCGCGGCCAAGGCCGCGTTGCCGGCTGCTACGGACGCACGCACAGCCACAGCTCAGAGGGACTGGTCAGATGCCCCGAAGGGCCGTGGTGGACTTGCCGGTGCGTTCGCGAAGGAGCACACGCAGGGTGTTGGGGTGCTCGTAGCCGACCTTCCGGGCGATCGCCTCCAGGGACAATTCGGTGGTGCGCAGCAGGTGGGATGCCCGTTCGATCCTCAGGTCCTGGATGAAGCGGATGGGGGAGGTTCCGAGGGTGCGCTGGACGGCGCGTTGCAGCGTGCGGTCGCTGACGCCGACGGCTTTGGCGGCTTCGGGGATGCTGATGGGCTCGGCCAGGCGTTCGCGGACCCAGCGTTCGAAGGCCGCGACCGTGGGATCGCTCTGTGCCAGGGCGCTGGGGATGGTGTAGGCGGACTGTGAAGGGCGTTCGTCAACCACCAGGTAGCGGGCCACCAGGTCGGCCAGCGCGGGGCTTCCCGCCCGGATGATCGCCAGGGCGAGGTCGACGTGTCCGAAGGCCGCACCTGCGGTGGTGACGCCGTCCGAAGCGATGACCATCCGGCTCTGATCGAGCTGGACCCCCGGGTACCTTGCGCGGAAGACCGGCGCCAGCCACCAGGTCGTCGTCGCGCGCAGGCCGTCCAGGACTCCCGCCTCGGCCAACAGGAAGGTTCCGGTGCAGGCCGAGGCGATGGCCGTACCGCGTTCACGGGTTTGTGCGATCAGGTTCCGGACGGGAAGCAACTGGTCACCGGCGACATGGTCGAGCAGCGCAGCGGGGCGGCGTTCGGCCAGGGCGGGGACGATCAGCAGGTCCGCCGCCTCGGCGTGCGCGAGGGGCCTGGTGGCGACCAGGTGTCCGGCTCCGGTGCGCACCTGGGGATGGAGGCCGACCGTGGTCACGTTCCAAGACGGCGGTTCGCAGATCTCCTCGCCCATCGCGCCGGCCTCCTCGCCCATCGCGTTGGCGCCGTCCAGCACGTCGAGGATCGCCGCGAGTCCGGAGTCGAACACCCCGTCGTAGACGAGAACCGCTACCTTCATGACGTAAACAATATCAATGATGTCGTTTCCGCCACTGATGTGGTCACTGATCAGCGACGTAGGTTCGCTGTGTGCCGGAGATCCGGCGACTTTCCCACACGAGGAGTGACCACGATGAAGATCGGTCTGCTGGCGCGTATCGAGGCCAAGCCCGAGTACGCCGACAAGGTCGAGGCGATGCTGCGCGACGCGGTGGCACTGGCCGAGCAGGAGCAGCACACGGTGACCTGGTTCTCGTTCCGCCAAGACGCCACCACCTTCGGGGTGTTCGACACGTTCGACGACGAGCAGGGGCGCCAGGGCCACCTGGAAGGCAAGATCGCCGCCGCGCTCATGGGCGCCGCCGAGACCATGCTCAGCTCAGCTCCGGTCATCACCCCCGTGGACCTGCTCGGAGTCAAGACCTCCTGACGGAGATCGGCGCACCACATCCGAGCGAGGAGACGGAGAACACCCATGACAGCGACCACGAACCCTCACGAGCTGCGCTCCCGGACCCACACCTGGCAGCAGCCCCTTCCCTGGACCGAGGCAGGCGATCTGACCGGCCTGGAACTGCTCCAGAAGATCCTCAAAGAGGAGATTCCCGAGCCGCCCATCGCCGGCACGCTCGGATTCCACCTGGTGGAGGTCGGCGAGGGCACAGCAGCGTTCGAAAGCGATCCCGGCGAGCACCTGCTGAACCCAATGGGGACCGTCCACGGGGGCTTCGTGGCCACGCTGCTCGACTCCGCCCTGGGCTGTGCGATCGCCACCGTACTGCCCAGGGGCATCGCCTACACCACCATGCAGCTCAACGTGCACATGGTGCGCCCGGTCTTCGCGCATACTCCTCGGCTGAGGTGCGAGGCGACCACCGTCCACGTCGGCCGGACCACGGCGACGGCTGAAGCCCGTGTCACCGACACCACCGGCGGCAAGCTGTACGCCCATGCCACGACCACCTGCGCAATCCTCACACCGCCGAACGCAGGACCGGACCAAGGCGCCTCCTGAACCGTCTGCCCGACAGAACCACCGAGAGAAGCAGGACCATGAGCCGTACGACGGTCGTCAACCTCAAAGGCCACCGGGACGACCCGCACTATGCCGACGTCGTCTACGTGGGCCGGGCGATGACCAGGGGCGGCTGGTATCTGGAGCAATCTCCATTGGCCGGCCCCTTCCGCCTCAACCGAGGCAGTCACGTCACTCATCAGGTGCTACTTCCATGATCGGGAGTGACACCGGTACAGCCCCGGCTCGGGCGGCGGCGTTCACCCGGCGGTGTCGGATGCCGGTGTCGGCTGGGGCTGGGGCTGGGGCTGGGGCTGGGTGAGGTTGTCCATGATCAGGCCGAGGGTGAACTCGAACCGGTCGTGTCCGGTGCCGGAGGTCAGCTCAGCGGCATAGCGTCGGGTCTGCGGAAACATGTCGGCCGGCAGCGCAGTGAACCGGCGGATCAGCTCCTCGCGGCCAAGGACCCATTCCTGGTCCGCGTGTCTGCGCCGCTGCTGGACCAGCGACTGCTCCAAGGCGTAGGCGCTGACGTAGAGGGACATGGCATCGAGCACCCAGGCGGCGGTCTGCGGTTCGATTCCGCCGGCGAGCAGGATCGCCAGAAGCCCTTCCCTGACCCGCAACGTGGAGAGGTTGGTCGGAACTACGCCCAGCGCGGCACGGGAGACTCCGGGGTATTTCAGGTACTGGTCGCGGATCTGCGCGTACACGTCGAGGACCTGCTTGCGCCACGTGGCCGGGTCCGGTTCGGGCAGCACGACCTCGGAGCAGAGCCGGCCGACGAGGAGATCGTCGATGTCCTCTTTGCTGACGATGTGCGCGTACAGCGACGACGGCCCGGTACCGAGCAGCGCGGCGACTCGACGGATGGTCAGTGCGTCGTAGCCCTCGGTGGCCACGACCTGCAGGGCGGCGTCGGTGATCCGGTCGACCGTGATGGGCTTCTTGCGTGGTCGCGCCGCTACGGGCTCCCCAGCGGGCTGGGCATGGCGAGCGGCTCGGCGTTGTCGGGGATCGGAGGGCATACCGGTCACCATACCTTGACACGATCTAAGTTCGCCTCGTAGAACTTAGATCGTAATTGCAGAACTAAGTTCGTTTCCGTCTGGTTCGAGGTATACCCTGCCCCGGTACCTGAGCAGGGTTCGGACAGTCTGTTCAGGAAGGTGTGCGATGCGAGTTTCCGTGGTCGGAGCCGGTCTGGGAGGTCTGTGCTTGGCACAGGGTCTGCGTGGTGCCGGGATCGAGGCCGACGTGTACGAGCGGGACCCAGCGATCACCGCACGATTTCAGGGGTACCGGCTCGTACTGGATCGGGTCGGATCCGAGGCGCTGCGTAGCTGTCTGCCACAGCGTTGGCACCCACTGCTGGACGCGGTCGTCAGTGACGCCCACGTTGAGCGACTGGCCCTGGACGCCCAGCTGAACAAGATCGGCGAACTCGGCCCTGCCAGGAGCGGGATCGTGGTTGACCGGCAAGTACTCCGGCACCTGCTGCTGACCGGACTCACTGTGCACACCGGGGCCGAGCTGACCGGTTACGACGTGTTGGACAACGGCAGGGTCGAAGCCCGGTTCGCGCAACGCGATCCGGCAACCGCTGATCTGCTCGTCGGGGCGGACGGGGTCGGCTCCGCGGTGCGCCAGGTGCTGACGCCGCAGACCACCCCGACAGACACCGGCGTTCGGTTCGTCATCGGCCGCACGCCGCTGACGGAGCAGTTCGCCGGCCTGTCCCGGGCCTACGGCGGGAAGATCGTCGGGGGCGGAGTGAGTCTGTTGCTCGGGGCCATGCGGTTCCCCATTCCGCCAAAGGAAGCGGCGGAGAAACTGGCACCCGAAGTAACGCTCCCTGACATCCATGACTACGTGCGCTGGGCCATGATCCTCCCGCCGAACGGCTCTCTCGGCACCTTGACGGCACAGGAGGCCGCGCTGTCCAGGATGAAAGGTTGGCACCCGGACCTGCAGGCGCTCATCGAGCAGGCCGACCCGGACAACAGCACCCCGCTGTCCATCGGGGTGGTCGAGCCAGGTGAGCGCTGGGCGCCCGGTCCGGTCACGCTGCTCGGCGACGCCATCCACGCCACCTCCCCGACCGGCGGCAACGGTGCGAACACCGCCCTGCGCGACGCCGACCTGCTGCGCCGCTGCCTGATCGAGGCCGTCGAGCGCCGCCAAGACCTCATCGGCGCGGTCGGCGACTACGAGCGGCAGATGTTCGAGTACGGCGGCGAGGCCGTGCGCCACAGCCTCGCCGCGCTACCCGCCTTCGTCCCGAACCCGGACCGACCCGAGCCGGCATAGGTTCAGAACCTCCCAGCCACACCCTCAAGGCCGAACCGCACGTTTCCGGCGTGTTCCGGCTGGCCTCCCTGTAGATGGTCGCCAGCCGGGTTCCCCTGACCGGCCGCTCTGTCGTCAAACGAACGAATGAGGACAGGTGCCGCACGCGTTCAATGAACCCGGACTTTTCGAGGCCTGTTGGCGGCGCGGATCCAGTCGAATCCGATGGCGGATGATGACAGGGGTTTGCTGACAGTCAGGGCCGAATGCGACCACCAGAACGGGGAGTGGCATGGCCAACCTGGTCTACAAGCGGGCCTCGACCGACCAGCAGTCGACCGACCGCCAGAACCTCGTCCTGGACGAGGCCGGGATCGAGGACCCGGTCGTCTTCGAGGTACGGACCGGCACCTCCAGCCGCCTCCACGCGCTGGAACGGCCGAAGTTCGGCGAACTGCTCACCTACGCGCGGCCGCGCGACACCGTGCACATCTGCGAGACGTTCCGCCTCGTGCGCGGCACCGGACACATTCTCGACGTGCTCGACGTCCTGAACCGCGACCGCCTCGCCCTGCGCATCCACGACGGCGCGTTCTCCGCCACGGACCTCACCGCCCGCCACCCGCGCACCGGCGAGCCGCTGTCCGCCGTGAAGTTCATGGTGCAGACCCTCGCCGCCGGCCAACTCCAGCGCGGCCTCCAGCGCGAACTCACCTACGACGGGCTCCGGGTCGCGGAGGCCGAGGGCAACAAGGGCGGCCGACGCCCGGCCATCAAGGCCGACAAGACCGACGCCGTGCCCACCGCATACCTGGACGGCCGTTCCATCGCCGCCCTGACCCGCGAGCGCGGCGTCAGCCGAGGCGCCGTCCGCACGGCCGTCGCCGACCTCATGTCCGAACACACCGCGGCCGACCACGAGACCACCCCGGCCCCGGAACTGCCGGTCACCCTCGACATGCCGGGCGAGGTCGCCGAATTCCTCCGCGCCGCCGAACTGGACGAGGCCGGGCGGGCCGCGCTCGACCAGGGCGTGACCGTACGGCGCGGCCAGGGCTACACACTGCGCATCAGCGCCACGTCCTCCATGGCCGAAACATTCCAGTGCGCCACATGGCAAGGACGAGGGTGACGGTCAGCGGGCTTTGTGTGGCGGTCATCCGCTGGAATGGGCCGTGAGATGCGATCGGTGGCGGTGATGTGAGGGAGTACGATCGATGACCAGGAGGGCGGCGTCATCGTCGAGTTGCTCGCCGGTGTACGCGAGCAGGTCTCGGTGAATGTGGTGCAGCAGGGCGTCGGGGCTTGAGCCGGAGAGGGCGGCGACCCGTTCGGCGAGTGGGTAGAAGGCTCCGGTCGGTGAGCGGGCTTCGATCACGCCGTCGGTGTAGAGCAGCAGCGTGTCGCCCGTTTCCAAGGTGAACGAGTCGGTGCGATCGTCCCTTACGCACAGGGCACACAGGCCCAACGGGGGCGCGGGCCGACGGGAGTTCAAGACGGTCACCTGATCACCATGGACCAGCAGGGGCGGCGGATGACCGCAGTTGAGCATCTCAGCCTCTGGGCCCTGATCGTGGATGTCGAGCATGATGGCGGTGATGAAGTGCTCGCCGGGGTCGTGCGCGGTGTCGGCGACCTCGTCCAGGTTTCGGCAGACGCTGTCTTCGACGGCGGTGACGAGTTCGGGCAAGGAGGCATACCGGTGAGCGCCTTCACGGAACGCACCCATCACCACCGCTGCCTCGCCGATGGTGGCCAGGCCGTGACCTCGAACGTCGCCGATGAGCACCCGGGTGCAGGCGTGGTCGGCACGGACGACCGCCAACAGGTCGCCCCCGATCTGGGTCTCGTCCTCGGCGGCCAGGTACAGCCAGGCCACCCGCAAGGGCCCGATCCGGCGGGGTGGAGGCCGCAGCAGGATCCGCTGCGCCGTCTCGGCAACCGACCGGACCCGGTTCAGCTCCCGGGCACGCCGCTCCCGCACGTAGCAGATGAAGACCACCAGAGCCGACAGCACGGCCAAGGCGATGAGCTGCGCCACGTGGTTGGTCGTGGTCAGTCCGCCGTGGAATATGGAGATGATCAGCAGAGCGACCTCCGCCAGAGCCCCGACCAGAGCGGTCAGCCGCGGACCCGCGAAGGAGGCGGTCAGGGTCGGTGCGATGACCAGCAAGGGACCCAGATGAACGCTGGTCCCGATGCCGATGTCGGTCACCGTGATGGCCACGATCAGTGCAAGCGCGATCACCAGCAGCCCGCGCTCCGCGCGCGGCTGAAGGAAGCGGTCCTCCAATTGACCTCTCGCAGGCATATGCCCTTTTTACGCCCTCTTCGGCCGTCCATGCTTCCCTGCGATGCCCCTCGTGATACCTCGCTGGCCTACTGCCATCACTGATCGGGCCTGTGGCTGGGCTGCGGGAAGTTCGACTGACAGCGCGGGAACCGGTGTCTTCCCGGCACCCATGTAAAGCCTGGCCCACCGCGCACTACGAGTGGTGCACCAGCCCTGGGCCTTCCCGACAGGCGCTCCGCGGCACCCTACCCGCGTGGGCCCATGGCCGTGTGTCTGTCTCTGCTGGTGCTGGCCACAGCCGCGGTGGGCCGGATCTGTCCAGTTCTGACCGGGGGTATCGGTACGTTCGATGCGGCATGCGTCTCCCCGGCCGGGCGGCGGAGCGAAGAACGAGGAGAACGTCCTGGTCATCGGGTCCGACGCGCGCGGACGGCACTAGTACGCCGGGCGGGGGCAGCAAGGACGGCCTGGGCCGCTCCGACACCGCGTTCTTGCTGCACGCCGAGGGCGACCACCGGCACGCCTTCGTCATGTCGATCCCCGGGACACGCTGGCCACCCTTCCCGCCGTGCCGCCTGTCCGACGGCTCCTGGAGCGCACCGCGACCCGACAAGTCCCCCGAAGCAAATCCGGCCTGCACCCAGAACATCATCGAGAAGCTGACTGGGCTCCGGGTGGACCACACGGTCGTCGTCGGCTTCGAAGCGTTCGCGAATCTGACAGAGGCGGTCGGCGGTTGGAGTGTATGCGTACCGCAGAACCTCTACCAGAAAGACCTCGACCCCGACCGCGCCACCCGTGGCGGTCTCCTTTCGCATCAGGGCATCCGGACACCGACGGGAGAGGCGGCCTTCGGCCACGTCCACGTCCGGCAGGACATCGGCGACGGCACCGGCATCGGCTGCATCAAGTGACAGCAGGCACTCGTCGCCGCTCTCCTCAGGAGGGTCAAGAGCAACGGCATCTCCCCGGCGAACCTCCTCCCCCTCACAGAGGCGGCGCTCAGTCGCTCACCGTCACCCTGCCCTGGCGCTGACTGGCGAGGATGGCTGCCGCAAGGACCACCCCGTCACACTCATCCAGTACGGCCCAGGCCAGGCGACCCACGCCGAGGCTGTGGCGCAATTCTTCCCTTGCGTACGGCTCCGGCCCAGGTCAAAGAAGACAGATAGGAAGCGGCCCCGCCGGTTCCGGCGGCCGGACCGGCCGGGGATGTCGAAATCGGTGGCCTGCTCCTTGAGCTCGCCCTGGCTGCGCAGATTCTCCTACCTGAGCGACCATCCGGCGTGGGTACGCTGGCCTGGACGACCACAACTCGACGCGGTCGCTGGTACCGCGCGAAGTCCCCCGAGGCGCCCGAACTCCACGATCACGCCGTCCGCATCCTTTGGAGCCGTCGTGACCGCACCCCGTGCCCGAGCAGCGGCTGCTCTCGGCTGCCTCACCCTTGCGGCACTGTGCCTGAACGCCTGCGGCACGCCGACCGACCGGCCGGAGAAGCCGTCGGCGGCAACCTCCGCGGAGGACTTGGGCGGCATGCGCGCCCTGGTCGCCGCGGCGAAGAAGGAGGGCAGACTCACCGCGATCGCGCTTCCGCGCGACTGGGCCAACTACGGCGGCCTGATCGACAGCTTCGAGAAGAAGTACAGGATCAAGGTCACCGTCGAAGCCCCGTACTCGCACAGCGAGGACGAGGTCAACGCTCTCAGGAGCGGCGGAAACCGGTCGGCCGCCCCCGACGTGATCGACGTGGGCGACACCTTCGCGCGGGCGGCGGCGCAGCAGGACCTGCTCGCGCCGTACAAGGTCGCGGCATACGACGTGATCCCCGACGACCAGAAGGACCCACAGGCCCGCTGGTACAACAACTACGGCGGCTACGTCTCCATCGGCTGCGACGCCAACCGCGCCAAGCCTTGCCCCCAGACCTTCGCCGACCTGCTGAAGCCTGCGTACCGCAGCATGGTCGCGCTGGAGGGCAACCCGACCCGGGCGGCGTCCGCCTTCGCCAGCGTCTACGCGGCCGCGCTGGCGAACAACGGGTCCTTCGACGACATCCGGCCAGGCCTCGACTTCTTCGCCAAGCTGAACAAGACCGGCAACTTCAACCCCCTCCCGTCCACCTCAGCCACCATCGCAGCCGGCCGGACACCCATCAGCATCAACTGGGACTACCTCAACCTCGGCTACGCCGACCAACTCCGCGACAAGGGCGTGAACTGGCAGGTTGCGATCCCCTTCGACGGCAGCTTCGCCCAGTACTACGCACAGGCGATCAACCGACACGCCCCACACCCGGCGGCCGCCCGCCTGTGGCAGGAGTACCTCTTCAGCACGGAGGGCCAGAACCTCCGGCTCCACGGCTACGCCCGCCCGGTTCTCATGGACGTCATGCAGAGGGACGGCACCCTGGACAAGACCGCCGCCGAGCGCCTGCCGACCGTGGAGGGAACGCCGCAGTTCCCGACGGACGCGCAACTGGAGAAGGCCAAGGCGACCGTCACCCAAGGCTGGGCGACGGCGGTCCGCGGCTGACCGGCAGTCGGCCGAGGCTACCCGTCGATGGGCCGCAGTTCGGTCCTCTGGCAGGGCCGCTCACTCGGACGCCGACACCGTGCCTCCACCGTCGGCCTGAGTCCGAGTTCGGACTGGCCGACCCAGGTCGCGCCTGGACGTGTCAGAGCCTCATCTCAGGCTCAGCGGCTCGGGCGCCGCCAGGCGACGAGGACGGCGATGTCGTCGTCGCGCCGACCGCCACTGTAAGCGATCAGGTCGCGGTGGAGATGGTCGAGGAGCTGGTCGGGCGCCTCGCCGCTCCATGAGCGGATGCGTTCGGCCAGGGGGTAGAAGGCACCAGAGCGGTCGCGCGTCTCAGTGACCCCGTCGGTGTACAGCAGGAGCTGGTCCGCGGGGTGGAAGGGGGCGAGGTCGACGTGATAGCCCTCGCTCACCAGCATGCCCAGGTTGAGCGGCGGCGAGGGAGCGGCGGGCTGAAGCTCCCGGACCTCGCCGCGGTGCAGCAGCAGCGGCGGCGGGTGGCCGCAGGTGACGGTTCGGACGACCGGTTCGTCGTCCGGGATCTCGGCGAGCAGAGCGGTGATGAAACGCTCAGCGACCTCCGAGCCCGGAACCCTCGGGTACTGGGAGGCGTACCGGCTCATGCTCGTCTCCAGGCGGCATGCGAGGTGGGGCAGGTCGGGCGCGTCGTGGGCGGCCTCGCGGAAGGCGCTGAGCAGCGTCGCGGCCGTGTAGATCGCGAGCAGGCCCTTGCCGCGTACGTCGCCGATGAGCAGCCGTACGCCGTGCGGGGTGTCCATGGCCTCGTACAGGTCGCCGCCGATCCTGGCTTCCGCCGCGGCGGCCAGGTACAAGCTCTCCAGCGTGACCTGCCCGAGGTGTCGCGGTACCGGATGCAGCACCGCCAGCTGGGCGGCCTCAGCCACTGAACGGACTTGACCCAGCTGATCGGCGCGTCGGCCAAGCAGGCGGTTGAAGAAGACGGCGAATGCCGCAATCGCCGCGAGGGAGGCCAGCTCGGAGTAGGCGGTCGCATCCCGCACATCATTGAAGTCCACCATCAGGCCGACGAAGACGGCGCACGCGCCCACTCCTATGAGTACGGTCCCCCACAGCGGCAGCAGCGCGGCGGCGGAAACCATGGCCGTGGCCAGGAACGCATCCGGCCTGACATCGCGGGGTGTGAACAGGCCGACGACCAAGCCGATGGTCAGCAGCAGGGCAGGCAGCAAGGGCAGCAACCTGCCACGCGCACCAGCACTGTGTGTGACCCCGCGTTCGTCAGGAGACCTCGCCACCGTGCCACTCCCCAAGGTCGCACAGAGCGACCGCCTAGTCCGGAAGAGAGGCCACCGATCTGGGCATTTTATCGCCGGGCGCCGTCGCGGACGATGTCGTCCATCAGAGAGCCGATCTCGGTGGATCCGTCGATGTTGACTACGCTGAGCACGGCTCATTGACGGCGCGTTGCCCGCACCCAGGTGGTCTGCCCCGTCGCCGCCTACAGCAGGCGCGGGGCTGCATTCATCCGCGTCGCCGTTCCGCCCGGTCATCACCGGGAGCGGCCTCAATGAGGTGCTCTGCCACTTGGCTCAGGACGTTCGCCGCATCGACGACGGTGTCGACCGGCCAGTGGCACCGTTGTCCGTCTGTGGCCGCCTCGGCGTGGTGGGCGTGACGCGAAGACCGCGGAGAAGGCGTGGCGACGCGGTCGGCTCTCCTCAAAACCTCCGCCGGTGCGTTCAAGGCCACGACGAGACACGAGGCCACCTCGTCGAGGTGCTGCCCCGTCGCCGGGTGCCGGTGCAGCTTGCGGCCTCCCACGCCTCGGCCTGGTGAAGGACCAGGGCGTGCAGCGTGAGTTCTGCGTGTGCCAGCCCGGCGACGGCCATGACCGGATCGCGGGCGAGATCCGGGCCGAGCGGCGGATGCGGCGGCTGCCCGGTCAAACGGCGGGGGACGCCTCGGCATCAGTCCGGGCGCAGCGGGCGGCGGCTTGCAGGGCACGCAACCGGGCGGAGGCGGGGTCCCAGGACGTGCCAGTGCCCGGCCGGTGGATCGCATCTTTCGGACGTCGAGTGGGCGCGGTTGGAGCCGCACCTTCCGAAGAACGCAGGTCGGGGCAGAGGTGAGAACGAAGAGGGGGAACAAGTTCAGCGGGCGAGCCACGCCCAAACCGCGCCACCGAGAAAGATCACACTTCCGGCAAAGAAGCTGACGTGAGCTCGGCGATGCTTCCTGGTGGACACCCTTGCATTCTCGGGCTGTTCGGGCAGATAGACGACCGGCACATGGGTTCCAAGATCCATCCCCATCCTCGACCCCCTCGACACGGGCGTGAACCTGACGGGCCGTCCCTGCCGGTCGGTGAACTCGATGACGGGCGTCAGGAAGTCGTCCCCCGTGACCATCTCCTGGTCCACCACCACCCCCTCGGTGTGCACGCCGTACCGACGCAGCCGCGCCTGCAGCCGCGCCTCCCTCACACCGCCCCACAGGCACAGCAGGCTCGCCGACACGGCCAGCACGAAACCGATCAATTCACCTGTCGTCATCCGTCCCCTGCCCTCCCTCGCCCAGCCCCACCCGGCACGAGCAGCACACCAGGATGACGCGGAACCCGGCCCGATGGTTCACGAAAGTGCGCGTGCACACCGGCTCCGCGGGCTTACCCGGTCGTGGCGGGGGCCCACGAGGGCCGGCAGCCTCCGTCGCCGTCGGGCAGGCGACCGCCTGCCCCTGATGAGCCTTCGCTGAGTCGAGCAAGTCAACGAGTTGGTGCAGTCAACTGACCAGGCACGTCCAACACGTCCAGGCTCGCTGATCCGCCGGACAGGCTCCAATAGTGCTTCGTCAGGTTCTGATTCTGCTGGTCGGCAGGGCCACCCCCAGGTGATGCAGGTGCCGGTCCAGCACCTCAGCAGGTCCTGAAAGACGTCGAGGACCTGGTAGAGGGTCAGGCCGGCACTTGGGCTTTTGGGTCGAGCCGCCGCAGGGTGAGGAAGACCTGGGCGGCGGTGACGAGGGTGACGTGGTCGTGCCAGCCGCGCCAGGTGCGGCCTTCGAAGTGGTCCAGTCCCAGGCCGAGTTTGAGTTCGCGGTAGTCGTGCTCGATCCGCCACCGCGTCTTCGCCCACCGCACCAGGTCGGCGATCGGGGTGGTGGCAGGCAGGTTCGTCATCCAGTAGCCGGTCGACTCGGAGGCTGCTGCGGGCCGTTCGACCAGCAGCGTCTTCAAGGGCAGCACGCCGTTCCACCTGCTGCGTCCACCAGCCTGTACCTGGGGTCCAGCCAAGGTGAACCCAAAAAGCCGCCACGGGATGATTTCGAAGTCCTGAAGGCTCCCAGGGGTAGCCGAGATACGCCTCGAAGGTGGTCGGGGGGTGTCGTTGACGAGCGGCGAACCAGGTGACAAGTAACCAGCAAGTAGCTTTCGATCCGAAGGTCACGTTGCGCCGGAGACCTCACCCAGCTCCTTGGCCCAGGTCTTGAGGACGGTCTCCTGGCCGGCACCCTGCTCCTCTACGTGCTGGATGATGACGTGGTCCAGAGAGGCGTACGTGCCGACCCACGCGGTGAACTTCCGCTCGCCGACCATGGACCTGTCCGCACTCGACAGCGGCGAAGACCCTTCGGCGATCGTGTTCGCCGGGGACTCCGCCGGTGGCGGCCTCACTGTCACAGCCTGCCTCGCCGCCCGCGACGCGGGCCTGCCCATGCCTGCCGCGATCGTGGCGTTTCCTTCCGGACTCGACGGGACCCGGACAGGCGAGGGCATGGACACCAAGGCGGGCATCGACCCGTTCTTCACGCGTGAGGGCACGGAACAGACCGGAGCCATGTATCGCGCGGGGCAGGACCCCCGCCAGCCCATGCTCAGCCCCGCCACCCTCGCCGACCTGACCGGCTTCCCCCCGATGCTTCTACAGGCGGGCACCAACGAAATGCTCCTGGACGACTCCACACGCATGGCCACGCGCGCGAGGGAAGCCGGAGTGGACGTCATCCTGGACATCACCGCTGACGTTCCACATGTCTTCCAGGCGTTCGCCGGCGTCCTGGACGAAGCCGACGAGGCACTGGACCGCGCCGCTCTCCTTCTCAGCCAGCACATCCGCACCAGGGACACGGCACACACGCCGGAAGGCTGAGCCGAACAAGCGGTCTCATGCGGACCACGGTCCGCACCCGGGCCCTGACCCACAGTAACCCCAGGCGCGCTTCCGCTTTGTGTGGGCGGGCGCAGCCACGCCGAGGGGGCTGTGTCGCTACACGTTCAGTCACCGCAGCCCAGGGACAGGCCATCACGCAGTGTTACGGGCCCTGGCTTCTCCTGCTCTGATTCGATGCCGACGGCCTTGTTTCAGGCTCCGGCCCTCACATCTCAGAAACATAGCGACATTCATCACAGACCGGAATTATTAAGCAAGGCGACAGGCCTCCCTTAATGTGGTCGGACATCAGGCTTAAACCGGATGTACCGGCCATCTCCATCGACAGCGGGGTCCGGGGCCGGGCGACGAAGCCCGCCGCCAGACCGACCCCCGGAGCACTTGGAGCGGCCGGTAGCCCCTGGGCGCTGGCGCACAGGGAAGTAAGTCACCAGCGGACCCCGACTGTGGATGCCGCCGTGCCGTCGACCGGCAGCGCGCCTGCGCTCAGCCCTGCCTCGACGTGACCAGTACCAGCACCGATTTGAGCACCGAGTGGTGCCGACGGAGGTAGATCTGTGGCGTTGGCCAGAATCAAAGCGGCGACGGCAACCGCCCTCACGGCGGCGATCGCAGGAGCCGTGATCACGGCGTGCGGGCACCACGCAGGCGGGCACACACCCCAGAGCTCGCCCAACAGCGTGACTCCCTCGACGACGCCGTCCTCTTCCAGGCCGCACTCGTCGTCCCAGGCGCCGTCACCCTCGTACGCTTCCCCGTCCGCGTCGGCATCCGGCCGCGCCGCAGGAGGAACGCGGTCCGACCGCAATGGAGCCTCCGCCGCGGTGCCGTCCGGGCCCGCTTCGCAATCGGGCTCGGCGAACACCTTCGGGCAACTGCCGAGCGCCCCGACGGGCTCCGACGCGCTGGTCGGCCACGGAGTGGAGGGCAGCGGCAAATCCGTAGCGCTCACCTTCGACGACGGCCCAGACCCGCGATGGACCCCGCAGGTACTCACACTCCTCGCTCAGCACCACGCGAAGGCCACCTTTTGCGAGATCGGGCCGCTCGCCCAGCGCTACCCATACCTGACCAAGGCGATCGTCGCGGACGGGGACCGGCTGTGCGACCACTCGGTCCATCATGACGAGCAGCAGAACCGCAAGTCGGTCGAGTACAACATCCACGAGATCACCGACGCCAAGCGCGAGATAGCCAACGCCGCGGGAAACGCCGTGAAGCTGATGTACTACCGGGCACCGGGCGGCGACTGGAGCCCGACGATCCGCGGGATAGCCGGCGCCAACCACCTGCAGTCGCTCGGCTGGAGCGACGACGCCAACGACTGGCGGCGCCCGGGTGTGGACGGCATCCTGCGCAACATCAACCAGGACTTGCGACCCGGCGCGATCATCTTGATGCACGACGGCGGCGGTGACCGTTCACAGACGGTGCAGGCACTCGCCCGTCTCCTCAACAAGCTGGACTCTCAAGGCTACGGCTACGGCTTCCCGGCCTGAGCCCGACGCCATCGGGATCCTGCAGTCGTCGAGCTCATGCGCTGACGGCTCGCCACGTTCTCGGCCGAGGGACTTCGTGGCGGTCCAGGAAGTCCTGGAATGCGGTCGGGGACCGGGGCGGAGTCGCTTCGCCCGGTCGGTGGCGGACGGCAAAGGCCCGGAAGCTGTGAAGGCTGTCCGTCAGCAGTGATTCAGAGGTCCTGACAAAGGCGTCGGACGTGTCTGTAGGTGATGAGACATGTGGTGAGCCCGAGGAAGGCCTCGTGGATGTCGTCCCGTCGCTCCCAGCGAATGTGCAGGCGACGGAAGCCGTGCAGCCAGGCGACTCGTTCGTTCGACGACATGCCGGAAGACGCCCAGGCCAGAGCCGTGTGGCTCGCCTCGCCTCGCGATCACGGGACGGATGCCGCGCTGCCACAACAGGCGCCGGCGCGCAGCGCGACGGCGAGGTCCTCCTGGTACGTGCCCACGCCGTCCCGCCCGCCGGACTGCTCGGCATCGCCACTGCGGCCACCTGTTTCGGGGTTGTGCTCGGCAGGCTCAGGGGTAGAGGCCGGCCCGGAAGGTGAACGAGACGAGTTGCGCTCGATCACGTGCGCCGACCTTCGTCATCGCCCGCACCGCATGCGTCTTCACGGTGAAGGGCGACACGGACATCTGGGCCGCGATCTCATCGTTGCCGAGACCGCTCGCGACGAGCACGACCACGTCCCGCTCCCTGGGTGTCAGAGCGTCGAAGCGTCGCAGCAGTTCCTGGTCGATCACCGGGGGCGGGTTGTCGGTCATGTGACCGATGAGCGCGGCCGTCGCGGCGGCCGACAGCGCACCGCCGCCGCCAACGACCTCGGTGATTCCGGCGACGAGTTCAGCGGGGCTCACTGTCTTGCTCAGGAAACCGTTGGCGCCTGCGCGAAGGGCGGCGAGAACGATGTCGTCCTGGTCAAAAGTGGTCAGCACGATGACCCGCATCTTTTCGGGTGGGTGCTCTTTGCGGATCCGGCGGGTGGCTTCGACACCGTCGATCCCTGGCATCCGAATGTCCATCAGGACCAAGTCGACGGGGTGGTCCCGGAGGAAGGGGACGACCTGGAGTCCATCGGAGAGATCACCCGCAACAACGAGACTTGGGTCGAGCCGGAGCATCGCTTTGATGCCGGCCCTTATCTCGTCCTGGTCGTCGACGATCAGAATCCGCGTCGTCATACGACGGCTCCCAGGGGACTGAACTCCGCATGGACCCGGAATCGCCCGTTGTCACTGTCGATCGTCAGCCGCCCGTTGGAGGACTCGACGCGTTCGCGCATCCCCACGAGTCCGAGTCGGCTGCCCGAGCCGGAGCCGCGCAGTGAGTGACCGACACGGTTCTCCACGGTGACGCAGATCCTGCCGTCGCGCTCGCGCACATCCACCGTGGCCGCCCCCTCTCCATGCCGGTAGGCATTCGTGAGTGCTTCCTGAACGACCCGGTAGACCGTCACGCCGACGCTGGGCTCCACGAAACCGGCGGGAATGTCGATCGAGGGCCGGACGTCGAGGCCGATGCTCTCGAAAGAGGCGAGAAGGCCTTCCAGGCCGCTGAGCGCCGGGGTCGGCCGAAGCGCCTCGTCGTCGGAGATGTCGTCTCCGAGGCGGAGAAGCGCGAGGATCCGTTGCGTTTCGACGACGACGGTGCGGGCGCTGGACCTGGCTGAGACGAGGGCCTGCCGGGAGGACTCGGCGTCTTCGGGCAGCCCGATCTCTGCGGCACCGAGATGCATGCTCAGCATCGCGACCTGGTGGCCGATGACGTCGTGGAGGTCCCGGGCGATGCGGAGTCGTTCCTCGGTCACCCGTCGGGTGGCTTCGATCTCGCGGGTGGCGATGGCGCTTTCGGCCCGTTCTTCCAGGGTGCGCCAGTGCTCTCGATGGATGCGCAGCGCGGCCCCTGTCGCACCTCCTGCTATGGCCGAGAAGAGTGCGGCGGCTCCCACGATCGCGCCGCCACGGAATCCTCCCAGTGTCATGAACGCACCCAGGAAGAACGCCGCCACGATGCCGGTCCCGGCCACCGGCTGCTTCCCTCTGAGGGTGACCGAGAACAGCACGAGCACCGCCATCATCCACACCGACAGGGGGTCGTGGCCCACCGCTGTCACGGCGAAGGACGCCCCGCTCGCCACGACCAGTCCTGCCCACGGCCTCCGCCATGACAGGGCGACACCACCACCGGCGAGGAGCACGGAGAGGGCCGTCGGCCAATCCGACCCTCGCAGGATCACTGCCACGATCTGGCCGGTGAACACCAGCGCGGCCACCGCATAGGCGACGAGGTGCAGCGCCTCGGGGCGGCGGACCCACAGGGGTGCCACGGGCCCGTCCTGATTGTTCTGCGCCTTGGCCATGGCCTAATTCTCGTCCACGCGTGCTGCGGCCGTGTACTTCGAATGATGTAGACGGCGAGCCCGGTCCGGGCGGTGGGGCGGGCAGAACTCATTCGATTCGAAGTGGGTGGCAGAACTACTTCGTTCGAAGTACACGGCCCCTCCCGAGGCCGCTGAGACTCCTCATCGAGGCGACCGTCTCACACCAACACGATCACAAAACGGGACGCCCGATGACTCAGACCACCGTGACTTCGAGCACGACCACGACCACGACGACTCCCTCCGGGCTCCGATCGCTCTACCTGATCCGAGTGGCCTTCTCCCTGATCTGGGTGGCACTCGTCATCACGACCTCCGCCTCGCTCGTGTCGACGGACAGGCCCACAGTGATCGCGGCCGTGCTGCTCGTGATCTACCCCCTGTGGGACGCCATCGCCACGCTCCTTGAACATCGCATGGCCGGCACCGGCTCCACGGACCGCGTCGGTACCACCAACGTGGCTCTCGGCCTCGCCACCACCGCCGGGATGATCGCCGCCGCCTTCTCCACCATCGGGACGGCCCTGCTGGTGTTCGGCATCTGGGCCCTCCTTTCCGGAGCGATCCAGCTCGTCGTGGCGATCCGGCGCCGACGCACCGTCGGTGCCCAGTGGCCCATGGCCATCAGCGGCGGACAGTCCGTCCTCGCCGGTGCCTCCTTCGCTGCCATGTCCGCCTCGGCGACGAGCAGCCTGTCCAGCATCGCCGGATACTCAGCCTTCGGTGCCTTCTGGTTCCTTGTCTCCGTCACCGCCCTGAGCATCCGCAGCCGACGCGAAAAGCGTTGACGACCGCCGTCGGACCCACCGCCTCTCCCGGAGGCGCGGTGCCTTTCGACCTGCTGATACGGCACCGCCCCAGAGGTACGGCCGAGGCCCGTTCATGGGCCCCTCGTGGTCAACTGCGGCTGGTCACGTTTCCGGTGTGTCGTACGGCGGCCTGGTAGCTGTCCAGGACGAGGCTGAGCTGGTCCATCTGCTGGGCGAAGCGCGCGGCGTGCAGGTCGGTGGTGTGGCCAGTGCCGGCGAGCAGACCGGTGACCGGGACGGAGGCCGGATCCAGGCAGGGGTTGAGGACGTTGTCGAGGCGGTCGCGAACCCGGGCGGCGTGGCGGCGCAGTTTCCCGTGAGCCGGTCGGCCTCGCGGGCGTTGTTCCGGACGAGGCAGGCCGGCTCGCCGAGCGCGGTACCGCGCCGCAGGCACTGGTCGGTCAGGCGTCGGTAGCCGTCCTCGCCGAGGAGTGTTCGTACCGACTGGGTGCCCGGTCCGGGGCTGATCTGCAGGTCGGGGGGCCGAGCCGTCTGGTGTGGGAGGCAGGTTGGTCGGGGCTGCGGTGCGCTGGATGTGACTGATGCGGTTGGTCATGGGTGGCGGGCCTTTCCTGTCTCGGTGATGTCCGGCCGCCGTCGACTGTGGCGACCTGCGTCTCACGGGCGCCGAAGCAGCGCGTCCAGCAGCAGTTCGCTGCTGCGGTAACTGCCGTCGTCGTTCAGGGTCCGGATGACGACGGTGCTCGGTCTGTCGGCGGAGAGCGTGCAGCTGTACTTGGTCGTAGCGGCGGTGATACCGGGCCGGAACACGGCGGTGATCCGCCCCAGCGCGTCGTACTGCGCCTCGGTGACGTAGCCGGCCTCGGTCGTCCGGGTCAGCATCACCCCGCGCAGCGCGTCGTAGGTCCGGCTGAGCGTCCGGCCCAGAGGGTCGGTGGAGACGATGGAGGTGGGTGCGGCGCCGGGGGTCGGGGTGTAGCTGGTCGTGCTGGTCCGCTGGTCGGCGTCGGTGCTGGTCAGCGGCCGTCCAAAAACCCGACCACCCGCTGGGCCGACCCCGCAGCCGGGGTCAGTGCGGGGCGGAGAGCCACTGGCTGAGCCAAGCGAACGCCGGCGGGTACTCCGCAGACCAGGTGTTGTAGTTGTGGCCGCCGTTCGGCAGGAACAGCGTGCGCACCGTGACCGGCGAGGACGCCGCGGCCGCCTGGAACTGCGTGATGTAGGAGGGCGGGCTGAGACGGTCCTCGCGTGAGGTGGCGAGGAACAGACTGACGTGGGACTTCGTGTGCCGAACCAGGTAGGTCGGGCTGTTGAGCCGGCGCACGTTCCGGTCCGGGAGGACGGACTCGTCGCCGGTCAGCGGGTCGGGGTCGAGAGCGGCGCCCGCACCGAAGACCTTCGGGTACTGCAGGGGCAGTTTCGCGGCGCAGAAGCCGCCGGTCGAGAAGCCCGTCACGCCCCAGCCATCGGCACCCCGCAGGGTGCGGAACTTGTGCCTGATCAGGTCCGGGACATCCACCGACATCCAGGTCGCGACCTTGCGGTTGGGCAGGTCGGTGCAGTCGGTGTCCACACTGCCCGGGTTGACCACGGGCATCACCAGGATGAAGGGGTGCACCTTGTTCTGCTTCAGCAGGTCCGAGAAAGCGCCCGGCATGCCGCCGTGCTCCAGCCAGGACTCCGGGGACCCGGGCACGCCGTGCAGCAGCATGACGACCGGGAACCGCTTGTTCTTGTAGGCCGGCTCGTCGTACTGCGGCGGCTTCCACACCAGCACCTGCCCGGACAGGGCGGACTTCTGGCCGTGGAAGTACGTGTCCAGGACACCGCCCTTGGTGCTGTGGTTGAACTTCGCGCGTTGCACCGGCGGCCCTGGCATCGCGACCGCGTTGGTGTTGTCCGTGTTGCCCATGAGGTCGTCCCAGGACGCATACAGCCCGTAGCTGTTGTTGATCCAGGTGGCCACGACGCTGATCGCGGTGAGCTGGCACAGGCCGATCATCACGGCGTGCGCCAGCCAACGCACCGGCCTGGGCCCGCGGATCCTGGCCCATAGGGCGATCGTGCCAACCATCGCCACGACCGTCGCGACGATGAGGGCGACGAAGAACGGCGTTCCGGTGAGGGACACACGACCACCTTTCTGGACCACTGAGCGAGAGTGAAGCGGGCGCTACCGGCTGTGGCGTCCGCAATGACTACGCATGCCGGCTGCTTGGCTAGAGGGGACCCCACGATCACCGGTTCCGTCCGACGGGACAGGACAAGGCAAGTGATCGTTAGAGGGCGGTGTGCACGAGCGACGGCAGCCTGCGGGGCCCGGGGTGCTCGCAGCACGGCCAGAGCCGGGCAGCCGGGCTTTCCGGCCGGGTCTGAAGGCGTGACCGCGGGCCCCCGGCCGTTGAGGCAGCGCCGTCGGCAGGGTCCGTCTCCGGAAGGTCCCGGGCCGACGGGATGCGCTCGCCCGGCGCCGCTGGGCCCGGGGCAGTCCAGGGCCTCGTCGTAGAGTTCGTCCAAGTTCGGGGTCTTCCCCTCGTGCACTTGCTCATCGGTGCGTTCGCGCAACGGCGGCGAGGGCGGCGGTGACGCGGACGAACACCGCGGCGGCGAGCGCGCGAGTACCCCGAACCGGCGAGTTCAGGACGGACGGTCTTGCCGGTCGGGCCCGCGGCTACGCGTGGGCGCTGATCACGCCGCCGTCGCTGAGCACGAGGTAGACGCGGTCGATCTCGACTCCGGCGTCGTGCCCGTTCGCGTCCAGCGTGGTGGACACACCGCCGGCGTCGCCGAGGATCCGCGCGCGGTAGTGGTCCTCACCGACCTTGGTGATCTTGGCCGTCCAGCCGCCCATGAGCTCGAAGGTGCCCGGGCCCTCGTGTCCGCCGCCCATCCAGGCCTGGACCCGGCCGTCGGGCGTGAGCACGATGAACATGTCGTTGGCGTCGAGCCCGGCGTCCCGGTGGTTCGCCTCCATCGTGCCCAGGACGTCGCCACGGTGGACGATTTTGAGCAGGTAGTGCTGGGCACCGAGCTTGTAGATCTCGGCCTTGCTGCCGTCGGGCAGGGGCTGGGTGCGGACAGGGGATGCCGCCTTGGGCCTGGCGGCAGGAGTGATGGTCCGGTGCACCGGGGTCGTCTGGGTCCGCATGCCGGTCTGGGCCCTGTCCCCGCCGGGCTTGGGCTTGTCCTCGCCTCCCTTGGCCCCGCCGAGCCCCCCACCGTCACCGGTGGAGGGGGAGACGGAGGCCTTCTTCTCCGACCCGGCGGCGGCGTTTTTGCCCCCGCTCTGGCAGGCGGTCAGCGACAGTGCCGCTGCTGCGGCGACGACCACCAGGCCGGCGAAACGGGCGGTACGGCGGGCACGATTCGTGGTCATGATGAAAACTCCCCCATGGACTGTCAGGACGCGGCGCCTCCCCCTGCTCCCGCAAGGCGACCGGCCGCATCGCTGTTTCGCTGCACCCCATGAGATGGCGCAGACGCGGGCGTCGTTCACCCGGGTCTGTCCGCATTCGGTAACAGGCACAGAGCGGTATCCGGGAGCGTGAAGTAGCGGGTGGCACGCTCGGCCAGGGTGCCGATGGCCGATCCGGGCGTGGATTGTGACGGGAGCCTCCCGGTGAAGCACCTCCCGGAACACCCGGCCCGCGTCGATAATGACCTTGTGCGCTCGCTAGTCAGGAATTCCATCCTGCCCCTGACGCTGGTCATCGTCGGGGCAGCCGCAGTGATGGGCGACGCCGCGGGGGAAACCCATGCGGACAGAAGCGGCGGACGCAGCGGTTTCGGCAAGTCCGGCGAGCCGGGCCAGTCCCAGCGGGACCAGGACCAGGACCTCCCCGCGACGGCGCCGGCCAAGGACGGCAACGCGTACACCCCCCGCAGGACCGAGGAGAACGCCCGGATCGGCGCGGTCTTCGAGAAGGACGACCAGGGCGCCCACTTCTGCACGGCGAGCGTGGTGCGGAGTCCGGGCCGGAACATGCTGATCACCGCGGCCCACTGCGTCTTCGACGCCGACTCCGGACAGCCGCTGAACGACCTGGTCTTCGCCCCCGGCTACCGCAGCGGCGACGAACCCACCGGCCTGTGGAAGGTCAGCAAGGTGGTCGTCGACGACCGCTGGGCCAAGTCGCAGGACGAGGACCTCGACGTCGCCTTCCTCGTCCTCGACCAGAAGGACGGCAAGGACATCCAGGACGTCCTGGGCGGCAACACTCTCGGTATAGATCGCGGCTTCGACAACAAGGTCAAGATCACCGGCTACCCCAGCAGCCGTGACACCCCGGTCTCGTGCCAGAACCGCGCCACGAAGTTCAGCGACACCCAGCTGCGCATACAGTGCACCGAACTCGAGGACGGGACCAGCGGCAGCCCCTGGATCGCCGGCTACGACCCCAAGAGCCACATCGGCACGGTCATCGGCGTCCTGGGCGGCCATGAGGGCGGCGGCGACCAGGACGATGTCTCCTACGCCGCGTACTTCGACGACGACATCGCCAAGCTCTACCGGCGCGCCCAGGACGAGGACTGAGCCCAGCTCATCCGCACCCCGCTCACGGCGAAAGGGCTGAAGCCGCGAAGCGTGCCGGGGAGGGGCTGGTAGGACTCCGTCAGGTCCTTGCCGAAAAATCATCCGCGTGGTGGAAGCCGGTATGCGGCGTGTCGCCCCTGGTCGCTTGCGGCGGAGCTCTCGCGCGGCTGGTGATCGCCGCGACAAGATGATCAGCCGTGCTGCTGCGACTGGACCATCTGAGTGTGACAAACGCGTTCGCCATGCTGCGCCTGCTGCCGGTGAGCGACCTGGAGAAGCACGTCGAGATCCTCGCCCCGCGCCACCAGATCACCGTTTTGGAGCGCCAACTAGTAAAGAAAAGGCTGCGGTTCGACCCGAGCGACCGGGCATTTCTGGCTGCTCTGCCGCATCAGCTCCCGATGGATGTGTTGCGTCGGTTGCGGCTGCTGGTGCGTCCCGACACAGTTGTGCGCCGGCATCGCGACCTGCTCACACGCCGCCATGCTGCCGCATCTCGACCCCAACGCCCGGGACGACCGCGGACCGTGCGCTCCATCCGCGCCCTCGTACTGCGTCTCGCGCGGGAGAATCCCGGCTGGGGGTATCGGCGCGTCCACGGTGAGCCGCTGGTCCTCGAAGTGAAGGTGGCCACCTCCACCGTATGGGGAATCTTGCGGGAGACCGGAATCGACCCGGCGCCCGAGCGCAGCACCAGCACATGGGCCGACCTCCTGCGCTCCCAGGCCGACGCCCTGTTGGCATGCGACTTCTTCGAGACGGTCACCCTGACCGGAGCGCGGCTGTACGGATTCGCGGTGATCGAGCACACCACTCGGCGGATCCGCATCCTGGGCGCCACCGCCCACCCGTCCGCGGCCTGGGTCGTGCAGGCCGCGAAGAATCTCGGCATGGACCTCGAGGACACCGGCTGCCCGGCGCGATTCCTGATCCGGGACCGGGACCGGAAGTTCCCCACCCTGTTCGACGCCATCCTCGCCGATGGGGGGATCGAAGTCGTGCTCAGCGGCATCCAGATGCCTCGAATGAACTCGGTCATGAAGAGATGGGTGCAGACCTGCCGACGCGAGCTCCTGGACCGCACCTTGATCTGGAACCGGCGGCATCTGATCCACGCTCTGCACGAGCTCGAGCAGTTCGCCAACTCCCACCGGCCGCACCAGGGCATCGCCAACGCCCGCCCACTGCGCCCCGTTCCCACGCCGATCGACGACCCGGAGCAGGTCGCCCGCCTCGACATACGACGACGCGATCGCCTCGGCGGCATCCTTCGCGAGTACGAACATGCCGCGTGACCTGCGCGGACGGAATTAACGGCAAGAGCAGGGACAGCGGGCCTCCCGCTCGCCCCTCTGCTGCTCGGCCGCGCGGCGCACCTGCTCCTTGTACTCCCGCTCACGGACTTCGCAATCGGCCTGTCGGTGGGCGTCGTGAGCTTCGCGGCGCGGGTTGCCTGCCTCCAGGAGCGTCTGGTTCTGCGGCCGGCCGGAGCGCCGGAAGACCGCTCCGGCCGGGCCGTGCTCCTAGGGCCCGGCTCAGTGAAGGCGCGGGACTGTAAATCGTTCGGTGTAACTCCCGATCATGGAAGATGCATCGATGACCAGTGAGAACGTGGCCAAGGACGAGGGTGTCGAGTCCGCAG
>NZ_JBSHAY010000060.1:0-22500 GCF_053611725.1 Streptomyces sp. NPDC054783
AGCACCAGGGTGGAACGATCGAGCACACGGCGGCGAATCTGCCATCTGCGACTACCAAGCGTGGCCGGTCTGCTCGGCAGCATACGGCGCAGTGCGCAACAACCGGCTCCACAGTCAGTGCGCACCGGGTCCGGATTCGGCGTTCCCCCAGCAATCGGTGGGCACACGCCGGCGGGCCCTGCACGCAAGGCTCTGTAGTCGTTGGTACGCAAGGCCGCGCGGTGAGCGCTACTTCCCAGGGACGACGTCACGAGCTGCGTAGGCGAGCAGTTCGCTCAGGGCCGCCTCGTTGGACGCGGGCGGCCGGGTGCGCCACTCCCCCAGCGTTTCGCGTACGGTCTGCGCAACCGCGTGCGCGTGCCGGGCCAGGGCGTCGTCCAGGGCGGCCACTCCCCCGTCGTGGGCGCGTCCGGTGACGATGACCGGCCCGTGGATCGGGTACAGGGCGATGCCTCGCCAGGTACTCGCCAGGGCCCATGCGGCGATGTTCTGCGCGAGCCCGATCGTGCGTCCGTCTCCGTGGATGTGCAGGAGGGCCCGTCGGTGGTACAGGCCTTGATCAACCGGTCCGGTCGTTCCTATGTGATCCCTGATCGCGGAGTGCGCACCTGGCTCGGGCAGGTCGAGTTCCGTGACGGTGGTGTCGGGGGCAATGCGCAGGGCACGCATGGGTGTCCTCCAGTCTCGGTGTCGGGTGCGCACACCGCTGTGTGCAGTGGCTGCGCAATGGGCATCCGGGCTGCGCAATGCTGGGTGGACCTGCGGCTTCTCGATTGCGCGGCCGTTGACGCTGCCTGGATCACTGGTGCGCAGTGGCGAGCAGGGCGCGGCTGGTCACTGCTGGCGCTGCGCGTGGTGGCGCGTCAGTGCCTGCCAGCGCCGCTCGAAGTCGACGGCCTGCTCGGCAATGTAGCCGGTGGTGAGAGGCTTGTTGTGCTGCGCGGTGATCCCGTGGGCCGCGCACTCCTGCGCAATGGCGTCGAGCGACGGGGCTTCGTTGCGCACGCGGTGTTCCGCCCAGAAGCTGTAGACACGGAACGGCAAGAGGTAGCGGCGCAAGGTGGACGGGCTGACCGGCTTTCCGCCGCGACCGGTCATGCCTTTGCTGGTTGCAAGGTAGTCGGAGAGCTGCTCGGCTCTGGGTTCCTCGCCGTGCTCGGTCTGATACTCCGTCCAGGCGAGGTAGTAGCGGTCGACGGTGGTGAGCGCGGCGGGCTCCCCGGTCGCGTCGTCCTCGCCCGGCGGGTCCTCGATGGCGGCGCTGACCCTGGGACTGCGCTTCTCCTTGGCTGAGTGCGCGCCCGCGCCGGCCGGAGACTCCTCAACCTCGTGCTCGTGTGGGTGAGGGGCGTCTGAAGGCACCTGTGCGGCGGGGTTGGTGGCTTCCTCGTCAGCGGGCGGCTCCGTCTCGGCGAACTCACGCTGCCGGAAGGTGGCGACGAACCCCTCCAGGTCCTCGCCCGTGATGGGCCGGCCGTTGCCGGCGGTGATCTGGTCCCGCTCGTAGACGTACGTGGCGAGGGCGGCGGCATCGGGGTAGGCCCCGTGCTCCTGCGCGTAGGTGAGCCAGGCGTTGTAGAAGTAGTCACCCCACCCGTCGTCCGCGTCCTGCGGGGCTTGGGGGTCGGCGCCGTTCTCGGCTGAGGGGGTGTGACGTTCTTTGAGGAGACGCAGCAGGGGTTGGAGTTGCTCGTCGGACAGCGGCCTGCCGGCCGCGGTGGCGATGCCGTACTGGTCTTGCAGCCACAGAGCGAACTGCGCACTGGTGGGCTCGATTCCGACCGCAGCCATCCAGTACTGATAGGCGCTTGCGAGGTGTTGGGCGTTCCTCTCGTCTCCAAGGCCATGCGGCTGCTCAGGGCGGGCGACTCTCGCCTGCACACCCGGCTGCTGCTCTGCGCCGACCACCTTCTCCAGTTCCTTCTCCGGCTCGACGGCGGCCTCGAGCTCAGGGCTCTGCCGCTGTGCCGGAACCGAGGTCCGCTCGACTCTGAACTGGATCGGCGGCTCGTCAATGCCCGCGGCAGCCAGCCCGGCCGCGGCTGTCTCGACCAAGGGGACGCCGTAGCGGGCCAGGCGGAGCGGCATCAGCGACTGAACCGGGGCCTTACGCCGCCAGGCACGACCGAAACGGGAGCGGAGGCTCGCCTGGTAAACCAGGCGCTCCTGTTCAAGCTTGATGACCTGGTCATAGGAGCGCAGCTCCCACAGCTTCATACGGCGCCACAGCAGGAACGTGGGGACCGGCGACAGGAGCCAGCGGGTCAGGCGGACGCCCTCCATGTGCTTGTCGGCGGTGATGTCCGCGATCCGGCCGATCGCGTGCCGGGCCGCCTCCACCGCGACCACGAACAGCACCGGGATGACCGCGTGCATGCCCACGCCCAGCGGGTCCGGCCAGGCCGCCGCCCCGTTGAACGCGATGGTGGCGGCCGTCAGCAGCCACGCCGTCTGCCGCAGCAACGGGAACGGGATCCGGATCCACGTCAGCAGCAGATCCAAGGCCAGCAACACGCAGATACCTGCGTCGATACCGACCGGGAACACATACGAGAAGTCCCCGAAACCCTTCTCGACCGCCAACTCACGGACCGCCGCATAGGAACCGGCGAAACCGATACCGGCGATGACCACGGCACCGGACACGACCACACCGATCAGAACACGGTGCATCCGGGTCAACTGCGATGGCGCGGCCACCACTTACTCCCCTTCCGAAACAGCTGCGACAAGGTCCCACCCTGTCATGCACGCCCAAGCCACGGCAGAGCCCAGCCACATCCCTGGCCGAAACAGGCTGAAACGGCATGCAAAGCCGTCCGCTCACATCGCCGGGACCGCCGGTTTACTGTCGCAGCCCACAGATCACTCAGTACCTGCCGGGGGAGGTAGACCGGGAACTGTTCGCCGCCCGGGACGCCAGCGCGGGCGAGCAACAGCAGATGGTGATCCTCGCCCGAGCGCTGGGGCACGCCTACTTCCGCGCTGGGGGCTGCCTCGCCCACGGCCTGCACATCGTCTTCAGCGACGTGGAGTTCGCCGACTTCTCGATCGGATGAGCCTGCCCTATTGATCGGGCACATGGCGGAACGCGCCAGAGTGTTCAGCGCCGCGAAGGCATCGCTTCGTACCTCGCGGCCTCCTGCCGCTCGCGCCAGTCCCGCTCCACACGGCCGGCCGGGCCTTGGCGGCGGCCCGCGGGCGGTTGCGGCGGGCGCAGCCTGGCCGTCTCCGCCACGCTCAGCAGGTGCGCACGGTCTCCTGACGCGGCGAGCAGTTCCTGGCCCTCACCGGATACAAGCCGGGCGACCGACGCCCACCACGGTGCCGCCGCGCAGCCCTCCGAAGGATCACAAGTGCCGTTCCCGAGACGGTGGAGCGGAGGGTGGTGTACCGGCCTGTGACAGCCGCGCCCACTGCCGATACCGCGCCACGACAGTGACCCTGCCCGTCCTCAGCACCCGACCAGCGGAAGCACCCCAACCTGACGTGCCGTCACTGACACCCACCCACCGACACCAAACCGGCACATCGCAGTGATGTGCTGCCAGATGAAGATGCGGGAGGAGAGCATCGGCTCCTTCCGCAACACTCTGTGTGCGCCTTCACCAACGGCGAAGATGATCGCGATCTGCGTGTACGGGTTATCCCAGGCGAACCGGAAGTACTCGAACGTCTCTCGATTGAGCCACTGGGCCACGTCCACGACAAGGGTGCGCGGCTGAGCTGCGAGGGAGTCCAGGAGCAGCCGGTCGAACTCGGATGGATGACGAGGGGGTTCGCCTGGCAGACCGAGAGCGGCGAAGAGTTCGTGGCGCACCGGGCGGGCGGTGGGGCGGGCCCAGAAGGTGATCCGGCAGACCTCCTCGCCCCGGGTGCCCTCGAGCTCGCGCAAGCAGACGTTGGGGGCGAGGGTCTTGCCGACACCGGCCAGACCGTGGAGGCACATCATGGCTCGGGCTGCGATCGTGTCGCTGATGTTCTCCCGGGCGGTCAGCAGCGCGCGTCGTCACGACCGCGGCGTCGGGCAGCTGCGTGTAGTGGTCGGTCTCCCGTGGCGGCAGCTGGCCGGTGACGGCATTTCCTCTCCGTTACCGCGGTGTTGGTCTGCGGTGGGCCGTAGGGAGGCCGGAGTGTTCCAGTCCTCGGGTGGCGGCGCGGGTGGGATGAGGTCCGGCAGGGCAAGGGTGGTCATGTCGCTGTGGGCCGCTGCTTCGAGCTCGTGGTCGGCTTCGGCTGCCGTCACGGCGTCCAGGCGCTGCGGGGTCGTGGGAGTGGTGGCGGGGGCGAAACGTTGCCGGCGCAGGGCCTGAGCCTTCTTGGCTTCCTCGCGCAGGCGGCGGGCCCGGGCTGTGCGGGCTCGGCGCAGGGCTGTCGGAGCCCTGCGCCGACGACCCGGGCTCCGACACTGTTCGGGTCAGCGAAGTTCGAGCGTGCAGCACTTGACGCTGCCGCCGGCCTTGAGGAGTTCGGTGAGGTCGACTCCGATCGGCTCGAATCCGCGTTCCCTCAGGCGTTGTTTGAGGTGCACGGCGGCGTCCGGGAGAAGGACGTGGCGGCCGTCGGAGAGGGCATTGAGGCCGAAGACCTCGGCGTCCTCGGCCGTTGCGAGGATGGCGTCGGGGAACAGCTCGCGCAGGACGCTCTGGCTGCCAGGGGTGAAGGCCTCGGGGTAGTACATGATCTCGGTGTCGGAGAGGACGGCCAGTGCGGTGTCCAGGTGGTAGAACTCGGGGTTCACCAGGGTCAGCCCGATCACCGGAAGTCCGAAGAACTCCTGGGCCTCGGCGTGCGAGTGGGGGTCGGTCCGGAAGCCGGCGCCGGCCAGCACCGTGCGCCCGACCATCAGGTAGTCGCCTTCGCCTTCGTTGATGTGTTCGGGCCAGTGGACGTCGCCGTAGCCGTGCTTGACGAACCAGGACAGGTACGCCGGGCCTTCCGCGGTGCGCTCCACGTGCCGGAACCTGGCGGCGAGGACGCGGCCGTCGATCACGGTTGCACCGTTCGCCGCGAACACCATGTCGGGGAGGCCGGGAAGCGGATCAATCACCTCGACGGTGTGGCCCAGGCTCTCGTAGAGGTTCTTGAGTTGCATCCACTGGGTGTGGGCGAGCGAACTGTCCACCGGCTTGGCCAGGTCCATCCACGGGTTGATCGAGTACGTCACGTCGAAGTGCTGCGGCGGGCACATCAGGAAGCGCCGAGGGGTGGCCGTCCGGGCCTGCGGCGTGTCGGTGGTTGACAAAGGGGTTTCCTCGTCCTTTGAAGTGGCGCGCCGAGGTGCAGGGTCGCTGCTCCGCGGCGGGTGGGTGGGTTGCAGGGGGCGGAGAGGCGCCGTCAGTCCGAGCTCCTTGCCGGAGAGGACGTGGTGCCCACTCGTTGGACGGCTAACCAGGCGGGGATCAGGGCCAGTACGGAGACCGACCTGATGAACGGCGCCTGGTCCGGCTTCGGTCGGACCGGGCGTCGCGTCGTTTCCCGGGCCGTGCGCGGGCGTTGCACGGCAGGAGGGGTGCCAGGGCGACGCCCCCGGCACCCCTCGTGTCCGTTGCGGCGGCCGCCGCGTCCGGAGGCCGTGCGGCCGTCAGCCGTCCTCGCGCCGGTAGCTTGCCATGAGCCGGGTGTCGTAGCCGAGGGCGGACTGCATCCTGTGCAGATCCCTGCCCTTGGTGCCGGCCGGGATGATCGTGATGCGGTCGGCGAACCAGGCCAGGACCTCCTGCGACCGCTTGTGGAACTCCTCGAGCGTCCTGGTCGTGATCATGACCTGGCCGACGCGTTTGGTGGTGTCGGAGATCGCCGCAGGCAGGGACGCACCCACCAGGTGGCCGAGCAGGGCGTACTCGACGTCGGGAAGGCTCATGACCTCGTCGTGCGAGGGCACGTCGAAGAGAAGGCCGGGGGGCGACGTGATGTAGGTGCTGCCTACGACGCCGGGGCGCAGGCTGACCGTCACGTCCGGTTCCTCCCCGATCGCCAGCGACAGCGCGGCTTCACCGAGGTCGACGCCGAACTTGCACTCGACCTGCTCGTGCATGAGGGCGCCGCCCCGCCGCGCGCCGCACTCGCTGAAGTACACCTCGCCCTGGTGGTGGAACAGTTCCATGTGGAAGACGCCGTCCGTCAGGCCGAGCGCCTCCAGGGCGTTCTGGGCCACGGGAACGGCGAGGTCGAAGGTCCACGCGTCCGTGACGGGGTCGAACCGGCGTATCTGCAGCGGCGCTTGCGATTCGACCGTGCTCAGGCAGGTCTGGGTGTAGGGGGCCACCGACGCGAAGACGATCTTTCCGTTGTGGACGACACCGTCGACCATCCACTCGTCGCCCTGCTGGAACTCCTCCACCACGAAGGTGCGCGCGGAGCGGGCCTCGGTGCGGAAACGGCGTACTGTCTCGTGCAGTTCGTCCGTGCTGCGTACCGTTGCGGTCTGCCGGGTCGCGGCTCCGGTGACGGGCTTGATGACGCCCGCCGCGAACGGCAGCTCGGGCAGGGCGTCGTCGTGGATGTCCTCCAGGACGAGGGACCGGGCGGTGGGGATGCCCCGGGCCCGCACGGCCTCCTTCTGGAGGTACTTGTCCCGGAAGCGCAGCGCCACGGCCGGGGTGATCCCCGGGCAGCCGAGGGCCTGCGCGAGCACGGCGACGTTGACGAGTGCGTACTCGTTCGTGGTGGTCACGGAGGCGTAGCGTTCCTCGCCAAGTCCGGCCCGGCTGAGCGCGGTCAGTACCGCCTCGGCACTGCACTCGTCCTCCACGAAGACGGGCGTGACGCAGTCCGGGAGGTCCGGGAGCCCGCTGTCCCTCCAGTACGGGCCGTAGACGACGACGGCGGGGATGCCGCGCCTGCCGCAGGCTCGCAGGACATAGCGGTCGACGCCGACGAGCAGGGGGCGTGGGCGCGAGGTCATGATGTCGAACCTTCCAGTGCAGCGGCGGCCGGAAGACCGGCTCTGGTCAGGGCAGTGCCGGCTGCGAGCTCCCCGGCGAGGTCTCCGGTCCCGGCGAAGCCGCCAGTGCCCGCCCTGAGGATCCGGCGCGACTGAAGCCCGGTGAACGGGATGAGGATGAGGCCGCCGTACGGCAGCCATCGGGGAATCCCCATTCCTGGGAAATCCCCGTTTGCGCCCTCGAGTTCTCCGGTATTTGTCCGGCCATAGGTCTAGTTGGGCACAAGCTAACATCATGATCACAGTGAGAGTGATGGGCCTGTCCTGTGATGATCATCACATCGGGGGTAGGTTGGAATCGGTTCAACGCACAGTGCAGTCTCGTGATTCACCGCGGCTGGGCGGAGTGGATGAGTCGACTTTATTTCTGCTTCCCCGCCGCATTCCTGCAATGGCGCTGGCATTGGCTTCTGTTAATCGGGGGGATTCCGCCGTATGTCCGGATCGGTGTCGGGTTCATTATTCGCTCTGCGGCAGGCAGAGGTGCGGTGCCGGGTGTAATCTCCTGATGCATTGTCAATCGGCAACTCACCAAATTCATGTGCGGATGGTTGCGGTGGACGTACGGACCGCCGAATCCTCCGCACCCTGCGGGGCCGGCGTCGTCCGAAGTGCCCCGTATCCCTGCCAGATGAAGAAGGAACCGTGCCTGCCGTGACCGCCCCGGACCCGTTCGCCATCGCCCCCACCGACAGCCGCGTCAACGGGATCGCCAACCACGCCCGCCAGTACGCCGCCACTGCCGGAGCCGAGGGCCACGATTGGAAGGGCGCCGAGACCCTGCTGCTGACCACCGTCGGCCGCCGCAGCGGTCTGCCGCGCCGCACCGTCGTCATCTACGGCCGCCACCAGGACGCCTACGTCGTCGTCGCCTCCAACCTCGGCGCCGATAACCACCCCGACTGGTACCTCAACCTCCAGCAGCACCCCACGGCCCTCATCCAGGTCCGCGACCAGCAGTTCACCGTGCAGGCCCGCACCGCCACCAGCGAGGAGCACCTGCTCCTGTGGAAGCTGATGAGCGGCCTGTGGCCCGCGTACGACACCTACCAGCAGTCCACCCAGCGCCCGATCCCCACCGTCATCCTCCAGCCACAGTCCTAGGCCCCCCCGTGTGCACCGCCACCCGAACCCCTTTAGGCCCGCTCAGATGACGCTCATGCCCTCCCCGCCCGTGCTCGAGGTCGAGGCCGCCTCGCTGTCCGCCGCCGAGCACGCCCCCCATACCGACCGGGCCGGCCGGCTGCCCGACGCCGTCGCCGAGGCCCTCACCGGCACCGGTCTGCTGGCCCACTTCGTCCCCCGGGCCTTCGGCGGCGCCGCGGGACGGTTCGACGACTGCCTGCCCGCGCTGCTCCGCCTGGCCGAGGCCGACCCGTCCACCGGATGGTGCGCCGCGGTCATGACCTCCATGAGCCGGATGGCCGCCTACCTGCCCTCCGCCGGGCAGAAGGCCGTGTGGGCGCACGGCCCTAACGTGCCCATCGCCGGCACCCTGCAGCCGGCCGGCACCGCCAGGCCCACCCGCGGCGGATGGCTGCTGTCCGGACGGTGGCCCTTCTGCAGCGGGGTCCACCACGCCCGGTGGGCCCTGCTGTCCGCCGTGCCCGAGGGCGCCCCTGGCCCGCAGTTCCTGCTCGTGCCCCGCTCGGCGTGGACCACCGAGCCGACCTGGAGCGGCGCGGTCGGCCTACGCGGCACCGGCAGCGACACCCTCGTCCTCGACACGGAGGTGTTCGTCCCCGACGACCACTCCTTCACCCGCGAGCAGCTGTTCACGGCCGCGGACCCGCCCGCGGACGGGGACTGCTACCGCGTGCCGCACGGGGCGATCAGCGGGCTCTTGTTCGCCGTTCCCCTGCTCGGTGCCGCGCGCGCGGCGCTGAACGCGTGGACCGCGGCCGCGAGCCGGCACCCGTCGGCGGGCTCGCTGCGCGACAGCGATGCGGCGCTGGCGACCGCCTCCGGGAAGATCGACGCGGCGGACCTCCTGCTGCGCCGGGCGGCCCGTACCTGCGACGAGCCCGACGTGCTCACCGCGCTGCTCGCCGCCCGCTGCCGCCGCGACCACGTCACCGCCGCCGGGCTCCTGAACGAAGCCGTCCAAGTCCTCTTCCACAGCGCGGGGGTACGCGCCACCAGCGGTACCGGCGCGCTGTCGCGGCTGTGGCGGGACGCCAGCACGGCGGCACTCCATCCCGCCCTCGCCGTCCCGCCGGCCGCCCAGGAGTACGCCACGTGCCTGCTGCGGCGCGCCGAGTAGACGGCGGACGGCCCCGCGCCTTCGGCACTGAGGCCGAGGGCGCGGGGCCGTCCGGCTTACTCGCCGGCGTCGATGGCGGGCCGGCGTACCTCGATCTCGGCGCCGGTCTGCTTGAACGACTCCGCCGACACCGGGACCAGCACCGCGTCCCGGTGGAAGTCCCGCAGGGTCGTCGACCCGCAGCTGATCATGGTGGAGATCAGCTTCGCCCGGGTGCGCTCCACGTTGTCGTACAGGCTGCCCGCGTAGGGGACGTAGCCGTCGACGCCCTCCTCGAAGACCATCTGGCCGCGCTGGCCGTAGCGGGCTGCGTTCTGCGCGCGCCGCGAGCCCTCGCCCCAGTACTCCTTGTACCACTGGCCGCCGATCTGCAGCTTGCGCGAGGGGCTCTCGTCGAGCCGGGCGAAGTAGCGGCCGAGCATGATGAAGTCCGCGCCCATCGCCAGGGCCATCGCCATGTGCGAGTCGTTGAGCAGACCGCCGTCGCAGCACAGCGGCACGTACACCCCGGTCTCCTGGGCGTAGGCGTCGCGCGCCTCGACCACGGCGAGCAGGGCGGAGGCCTGCCCGCGGCCGATGCCCTTCTGGGCCCGCGTGGTGCAGATGGCGCCGCCGCCGATGCCTACCTTCACGAACGCCGCGCCCGCGTCGGCCAGATAACGGAAGGCGCGGCCGTCGACGACGTTCCCCGCACCGACAAAAACATCGTCACCATACTTTTCCCGGGCGAATTCGAGGGTCCTCGCCTGGTACACGGAAAAACCGTCGGAGGAGTCCAGGCACAGCACGTCCGCGCCGGCCTCCACCAGGGCGGGAATGCGGTCCTTGAAGTCCCGCGAATTGATGCCGGCGCCGACGCGCAGACGCTTCTCGCCGTCCACCGACGCCCGGTGGTAGGTCTTGTGGGACTGGTAGTCCCGCTTGAGGACCAGGGAGACGACCCGGCCGTCCTCGAGGACCGGCAGTACGTCCAGGTGGTGCTGCCAGATGAGCTCGTTGGCCTCGGACAGGGTGACCGAGGCCTCGGCGGTGACCAGGGTGTCGCGGCCGCGCATCCGGTTGCCGACGGTCTCGGACGCCCCGTGCCGCTCCAGGTGGAAGTCGTCGAGGCTGATGATGCCGAGGAACTCGCTGTCCGTCTCGCCGCTCTGCGTGACCACGGCGACGCCCTGCTCGGCCTCCGAGAGCTGGCGGGTGACTTCGCCGAGCGGCGTCTGCGGCGCCACGGTGACCTCGCTGGTGCGGAAGCCGGCCTTGTGCCGCTTCACCGCGAGGACGTCCGCGGCCTGGTCCTCGATCTGCTGGTTCTGGTGGATGAACGACAGCCCACCGACCTGCGCCAGGGCCACCGCCAGCGTCGGCGAGGACACCGCCTGCATGATGGCGCTCACCATGGGGGTGGCGATCCGGACGGCCGACTCCTCGCCGACCTGGTGACGCACCAGCGGCGCCCCGAGATCCACATTGTCCGGCGTGCAGTCCTCTGTGGTCAGGCCGGGGATGAGGAGGTACTCACTCAGCGTACGAGAGATTTCGGGGAGGATTTTCACGTCGTCTCCAGAAAGGAGCCTGCAAACCAATACCGGTGAAATTGGCGAGGCTCGTGCGGGCAGTGCAGATTGTCGCCGCGCGGTAGCGCACAGTCGGAAGAATGCGCTCTCCGGAAACTGAGAGCGGGCACACCCGGCGGGACAGTGCTCGCGTGCGCGGCCGAATCGGCAGCGAGGTAACCACAGACCCAACCTGCACGGTGCTGCACAGGCGCTGACTTCCATTACGCCATACGAGATGGTACCGCACCGCACACGTTCGCCCGCTGGGCGGCGAATTGCACCCCGCCCGGACCTTGCGCCGCAGGCGCCGGCCGCCGCGCCCGCGCGGACCGCCGCAACAAAGCGGCGTGGGCTGCCCATGGCTCAGGAAACGGCGGAACCCCCAGCCCCGGACAAGACATGGGACAGCGCCTGGTCGAGGTCCTTGATGACGTCCGCGACCTCGTTGCTGTAACCGAGGGCCAGCCGCACGGTGCCGCGCGGGACCCCGATGCTCACCAGCTCGTCGTCGGAGTACTCGAAGTAGGTGAAGAACGTGCTTTGTTCGACGAGCGTGTGCGGTGCGCCGAAGTTCGAGGCCATGAACGGCACGCGCAGCCGGTCGACGACCTCGGCGGTCTGCTCCTCGCTCATCCTGAGCTCGAAGGTGATGACCCCGCCGAAGCCGTTCAGGTACTGCTGCGCCAGCTTGAAGTGCGGGTGCGACTCGAGGCCGTTGTAGTAGACGCGGTCGACGGCCGGGTGTCCCTCCAGGAAACGCGCGACCTCCAGGCCCATGGCGTTGACCCGCTCCATGCGCAGCAGCAGCGTGTAGAGGCTGCGGCGCAGCAGGAAGGCGGTGTTGCCGTCGACGATGGGTCCCGTCGTGTCCCGGTACCAGCGCAGCTTCTCGATCAGTTCCTCGCGGCCCGAGGCCACCCCCGCCACGATGTCGCCGTGTCCGCTGAGGTACTTGGTGGCGCTGAACAGCACCAGGTCCACGCCCCACTGCAGCGCGTAGTAGTTCGGCGGCGGCGAGAACGAGCTGTCCAGGGTGAGGATCACGTCCGGCCCGACGGCCGCCCGCACGCGCGCCACGTCGATCAGGTACATGTGCGGCGAGGAGGGCATCTCCAGGTGGACAAGCTTGATCCGGCCGCGCAGCGCCGCGACGTTCTCGACGAACGCCTCGGAGTCCCGGATGGAGAACTCGTGCACCACGACGCCGAACTTCGGCAGGATGTGGTGGAAGACGTTGCGCACCTGCCGGTACGACTCGGACGGCAGCACCACCTCGTCGCCCGCCTCGAGCAGCGCGAGGAACGCGGTGACGTGCGCGGCCATGCCGGAGGCGAAGACCAAGGAGCTCTCGGCGCCGCTGAGTTCGCTGAGCTTGTTCTCCACCTCGATCCAGGTGGGGTTGGAGTACCGGCCGTAGCGCCCCGCCGGCACGGACCTGTCGTGCAGGCCGTCCTTCACGTGGTCGGCGTTGTTGAAGTAGTAGGAGGCGCTCTGGTACGTCGGCGACTCGATGCTGTTGGTGTACGCATCCTGGGGACGCTGTTTGGTCATCGTGGCTCCTTGCTGGCACGACTGGGGGCAGGTGGCTGCCGCCACGGCGGCCGGGGGCCGCCGTGGCGGGTCGGTGATCAGCCGACGTCGAGGCGCATCAGGTCCTCGACCGTCTCGCGGCGCACGATCTCGCGCGCCCGGCCCTCGGCCACCGCGATCACGGGCGGTCTCGGGATCTGGTTGTAGTTGTGCGCGAGGCTGCGGCAGTACGCGCCGGTGCCCGGCACCGCCAGCAGGTCGCCGGCCCGGACGTCGGAGGGCAGGTGGTCCTCGCGCACCACCACATCGCCGGCGTCGCAGTGCTTGCCGACGACGCGGACCAGCGCGGGAGGTGCGTCCGAGACGCGCCCCGCGAGCTGCACGGAGTACGTGGCGTCGTACAGCGCGGTGCGCACGTTGTCGCTCATGCCGCCGTCGACCGCGACGAAGGTGCGGATGCCCGCACGGTGCTTGACCGTGCCGACCCGGTAGAGCGTCACCCCCGCCGGACCTGCGATGGCGCGGCCCGGCTCGATGGCCAGGCGCGGCATCGACACCCCGAGCGCGGCGCACTCCTTCTCCACCACGGTCCGCAGGTTGTCGGCCATCTCCTTGGCCGGAGTGGGCACGTCGTGCTCGGTGTAGGCGATGCCGAAGCCGCCGCCGAGATCGAGCTCGGGCAGCTCGATGCCGTCCTGGGCCAGCCGGGCCCGCAGCTCGGCCAGCCGCTTGGCGGCGGCCTCGAAGCCGGCCGTGCCGAGGATCTGCGAGCCGATGTGGCTGTGCAGGCCGCGCAGTTCGAGCAGGCCGCTGTCCGCCACCCGGCGCACCGCCTGCTCGGCGTCGCCGCTGACCAGTGAGAAACCGAACTTCTGGTCCTCGTGCGCGGTGGCGATGTGCGCGTGAGTGTCGGCCTGCACGCCCACCGTGACCCGCAGCAGCACTCCGGGCCTGCTGCCGGGAAAACGGGGCACCAGTTCCTCGAGCCGGTCGAGTTCCTCGGCGGAGTCGACGACGATGCGCCCGACCCCGTACGCGAGGGCCGCGGCCAGGTCCGCCTGCGACTTGTTGTTGCCGTGCAGCAGGATGCGCTCGGCCGGGAAGTCCACGGCCTTGGCGTAGGCGAGTTCGCCCTCCGTGCAGACGTCCAGGCTCAGGCCGGTCTCCTCGGCGATGCGGGCGCTGGTGCGGGTGAGGAACGCCTTGCTCGCGTAGTAGACGTCGAAGTCGTGGAACGCCTCACGGAAGGTGGTGCAGCGTTCCCGGAAGTCGGCCTCGTCGAAGACGTACGCGGGTGTTCCGTACCGCTCGGCTATGTCCGTCACCGGTACGCCGCCGATGATCAGCACCCCGTCCGGGCCCTGTTCGGCCGTGGCGGGCCAGATACCGGGGCGCAGCGCGCGGACCTCGGGTGTCGTGGTCACGAGCCCTCCTCGGTGTGCTGCGGACGGCCGGCGGCCGCCGGGTCCACGGCCTGGTGGAGTTCGCCGGCGCTGAGCATGCTGACGTGGTCGCCCGGGATCGTGGTGACGGCCACGGTGGCGCCCAGCGGACGCCAGCCCTCGGGGGCGTTCTCGTGGCCCGCCGTGACGGCCTCGGGCAGGCACATCGTCAGCCGCGGCACCTGCCCGGTGGGCTGCCAGGCGTCCATCGCCGCGTGGAAGCTCAGCCGCATCCGCAGCTTGCCGAGCAGCTGGTGGTCAAAGGCCCTGGGCCCGGCCGGGCCGAGCAGGTCGACGAGCGCCGCGGCACGCTGCGGGATCGGCAGCTGCCGGGTCGCGGCGAGCGCCTCGGCGATCGCGGGCTTCGTCTGGTGCGGGAGCTCGACGTGCGCGTGGTCGACCAGGGCGGCGTCCGGGTTCGCCGGCGGCTCGGCCGGCGTCGGGTCCATCACGATCAGGTCGTCGATGCGGTCGCCGTCGCCGTCCGTGTGTGCCTGGCGCGCGATCTCGTAGACCAGCGGCGCACCCATGCACCAGCCCGCCAGGGTGTACGGGCCGGAGGGCTTCGCCGCACGGATCTGGTCCAGGTAGCGGCGGGCCAGCGCCTGCATCGTCGTGCTCTGGCAGGTGTGGTCGTGCGGCAGGCCGTAGCAGTCCCAGCCACGGCCGAGCACACCGGCGAGCGGCGCATACCAGTCGATCCGCCCGTCGACCGGGTGGATCATGAACAGCGTGCGCGCGGGCCGGTCGACCGGCGCGGTGGTGAGCGGGACCATCCGGGCGGCGCGCTCCACCTCGGCGGCGAACCGGTCGGCGACCTGCGCCGCCTCCTCGGCGGACAGCAGCGCCGGGTCGACGGACAGCCGGCAGGTCAGCGTGCCGTCCGCGGCCGGGGCGACCGTCACGTCGAGCGGGGTCGGCAGCACGTTGGCGGCGGCGATGGTCGCCTGCTCCAAAGCTGCGGCCGGCCTCAGCACGTAGCCGCCAGCGGGCAGTTGGTGCCCCCCGAGGTAGTTGAACGTGACCTGGGGCGATGCGACGGAGCCCAGCTGCCGGCCGAGCGGCAGGTCCGGGTGCAGGTAACGCGCCCGGCCGAAGCCGGTACCGGCGTCCGGGACCGCGGCGAGCTGCCGATCGACGGCGGCCGCAGCGTCGACGAGGCGAGCCGGGTCCGCATCGAGGTCGGTGAGCAGCGCCGGGTAGAGCGAGGTCAGCCAGCCGACCGCGTTCTCCAGGCCGCCCTCGCCGGACTGGGTCCGGCCGTGCCCCTCCAGCCACACGTACAGGTCCGGGCCGTCGCTGTGCGGGGCCAGCGCGCGGTGCAGCGCCGCCAGCAGGACCGACTGGGCGCCGATGTCGTGCAGCCGGCGGGTCTCCTGCCCCAGGTACGTGGCGACCCGGTGCGACAGGCGGGAGCTCACCCGGATCCGGTCTGCGGCCCCGGCCGCCGCGGCGGCCGTCCCGGCACCGCAGAGCACCGGCTTGTGCGCCTTGGCCAGCGTCTCCCAGTGCGTCTCGGGGGCGGGTGGCGCAGTGGCCTCGGCGGGGATGCCCGGTGCCGCGCCGTCGGGCAGGTCCCGGCCCTCCCGCAGCGCCCGGTGGGCCCACTCGATGTCGTCGGTGAGGATCTGCCAGGACACCACGTCGACGATCAGGTGGTGCGCGATCAGGTACACCCAGGTACGGCAGCTGCCCGGGTCGCGCACCAGCGCGAAGTCCGCCAGCCGGCCGCCCGCGATGTCGATCCGACGGTGCAGACCGCGCAGCAGGGCGTCGAGCGGCTGCTCGCCCTCCGGCACCGTGTGCTCGCTCAGCAGGTCACCGGCCGGCTCCTCGTCGAGGACGGCCCTCCAGGTGTCCCCGTCGCGGGTGAACCGGGTACGGAAGGCGTCGTGACGGCGGATCACCCAGCCCAGCGCCGCGCGCAGGGTCTCCGGGTCGCCGTCGTCGGCCATCTCGAACAGGCGCGCCTGGTGGAAGTGGTCCGGGTCGGCGAACCGCTGGTCGAAGAACCAGGCCTGGATCGCCGTGAGCGGCAGCACGGTCCCGCCCGGACGGCGTTCGGTCACCGCCACGACGTCGCTGTCGGGGCGGTGGGTGATCAGGTGGTCCAGGGCGCGGACGGTCGGTGCGGTCAGCAGATCCGCGACGCTCACGTCCACACCGAGGGCCCGGGCCCGGGCGGCGGCCCGGATCGCCTGCAGCGAGTCGCCGCCGCAGGCGAAGAAGTCGTCGTCGAGGCCTGTGCGCGGCTGCTGGAGGGTGTCCCGCCACACCTGCAGCAGCAGGTGCTGACGGGGCGTCTCCGGCTCGGCCGCCGGGCCCGAACCGGTCTGCTGCGGCGGTTGCGGCAGCTGCGACGCCTGGATCTTCCCGGTGGACGTACGCGGAAGCCGGTCCATGAGCACGAAGGAGGCCGGAAGCATGTACGAGGGCAGCCGCTGTGCCGCCCACTCCCGCAGGTGCTCCGGACCGACGGCGCGGCCGGCCGGGGCGGCGACGTACGCGATCAGGCGCTGCGTACCACCGGACTCCCTCAGCAGCACCGCGGCGTCGGCGACGTCGGGGTGCTGCAGCAGGCAGGCGGTGACCTCGCCGAGCTCCACGCGGAACCCGCGGATCTTCACCTGGTCGTCGAGGCGTCCGAGGATCTCGAACCTCCCGGCCCGCAGCCGGACCCGGTCACCGGTCCGGTACAGGCGCTGCCCCGCGAGCGGTCCGGCCGCCGGGACAAGGAACCGCTGAGCGGTCAGCTCGGGGCGGCGGTGGTAGCCGACGGCCACCCCGGGGCCGCCGATGTACAGCTCGCCGACCGCGCCGGCGGGCAGAAGGCGCCCGTCCGGATCCAGCACCACCATGCGGTAGTTGGCCAGCGGCCCACCGACGCTGACCCGCGTCCCCGCGCCGGGGGCCGCCGGGTGCAGGCGCTCGGCGGAGCACCAGACGGTGCCCTCGGTCGGGCCGTACTCGTTGTCCAGGGCCGCGTCGGGCACGCGGACGGCGTGTTCGCGGATGTCGTCCGGGCTGCACGCTTCGCCGCCGATCGCCACCACCCGAAGCCGCGACTGCCAGCCGGCCGGCAGGGTCCGCACGAGCTGCCGGTAGAACGAGGCGGTGAAGTTGACGTGCGTGACCTCGCACCGCTCGATGAGCGCACGGATGCGGTCGGGGTCCCGGGCGTGGTCGACGGTGTCCGGGAGCACGATGGTGCCGCCCGACCACAGCGTCCATAGCATCATGTGCGGTGCGACGTCGAAGATCACCGGAAGCGTGATCAGGGTCTTGACCGGCGCATCGGAGTCCGTGCCCGCCGCCTGGAGGTACCTGGTACGGGCGTGGACCGCGGTGCACGCGTTGGCGTGGCTGGTCAGGACCGCCTTCGGGGTCCCGGTGGAGCCCGAGGTGTAGACGAGGTACGCGCCGTCGGTCGGACGGACGTCCGCGTCGGCGGGGGCGCCGGTGTCCGGTGCCGTGCCGTCGGGCAGGTCGTCGGCGTACACCACGGGCACACCCGCGGGCGCGCCGGACGGCGCCGTACCGGTCAGGGCGGTGCGGTCGGCGACGACGACGCTCGGGGCGGCGTCCTCGTACATCGCGCTGGTGCGGGCCGGGGGCTGCGCCGGGTCAATGCACACGTAGAGCGCGCCGGCCCGCAGCGTGGCCAGGATCGCCGCGACCAGGCCGAGGCCGGCGGGGCAGGTGATCGCGACGACCGCGCCGGCCGTCAGGCCCGCCTCGGTGAGGCGCTGCTGGAGGTCTTGGGCGTGCCGGTCGAGCTGACGGTACGTCCACGACGAGCCGGCGTGCTCGAGGGCGACCGCGTGCGGGCGGTCGGCCACCGCGGCCGTGAAGCCGGCGTGCAGAGTGCCGAACGGCACCTCGTCGGCCGGGCCGGTGCTCATGGCCAGGACTTGCTGCGTCTGCGCGGCACCCAGCAGGTCCAGTCCGCGGACCGGCTCGTCGGCCGCGCGTGACAGCAGGCCCAGCACCGTTTCGAACCCGTCGAGGAGTTCGCGAGCGGTGTCCGCGTCGAACAGGTCGGTGTCGTACTCCCACAGGATGGTCATCCCGCCGCCTCCGTTCCCGTCGGGCAGGCGCGGGTCGGGTACGCACACCACGTTGATGTCGCCCTTGGCGGACGCGTTGTGCTCGATGACCAGGCTCGCCTGCACCGGCCCCATCTGCAGGTGCGGCCGGGGAGTGTCGTGGAACGCGAACATCAGGTTGAACAGCGGGTTCCGGCCGGGGTCGCGCGGCAGGTCCAGGCGGGCCAGCAGGTCGAGCAGCGGCAGTTCCTGATGGTCCTGCGCGCCGAGCACGACGTTCATCGTCGCGCGCAGGAGCTCGCTCAGCGAACCGTCCGGGTCGATGCGCACGCGCAGCGGAAGCGCGTTGACGAACATCCCGAGGAGCCGGTCGGTGCCGGGCTGGCGGCGGTTGACCAGCGCCGACCCGAGGACGATGTCCTCCTCGCCGGTGTGCTGCCACACGTGCAGCGCGAACGCCGACAGGAACACCGCGAAACGGCTGACCCCGTGCCGGGCGGCCAGCTCGTCAAGGCCGTTCATGACCTCGGCCGGGATGTGCGCGCTCAGCCGGCCGCCGCGGTAGGACCGGGCCGCCGGACGGGAGCGGTCCGCGGCGAATGTCGCGCCGTCGCGGGGGCAGCCGGACAGCTCGTGACGCCAGTACGCGACCTGGTCGGTGTAGTCGCCGCTGCTGCGCCAGGCGTGGTGCCAGGCGGCGAAGTCCCGGTACTGCACGGGCAGCACCGGCAGCTGCGGCTGCCGGCCGGCGACGATCGCGTCGTAGGCGTCGCGGAGTTCGGCCAGGAACAGCTGGGCGGACCAGCCGTCGTGCGCGAAGTGGTGCTCGACCTGCAGCAGCCGCCACTCGTCGGGGGCGAGCCGGAACAGGTTCCAGCGCACCAGGGGCAGGGTGGCGACGTCGAAGCCGACGGCGACCTCGGTGCGCATGCGGGCCGTGAGTTCCGCGTCGCGGTCCTGCTCGGGCAGGCCGGTGAGGTCGACGACCTCGACCTTCGCCTGCCAGGGCTCGTGGACGACCTGGATCGGCCCGTTGGATCCGTCGTGGAAGGTGGAGCGCAGGATCTCGTGCCGGGCCACGATGTGCGACAGCGCCCGCTGCAGCGCGGTGATGTCCACCGGGCCGTGCATCCGCAGGGAGAACTGGGTGTTGTACGCGAGCGCGTCCGGGGTCAGCTGGGTCAGGACCCAGATCTGCTCCTGCTGGCCGCTGAGCGGGTAGCCGGCGGCACCGTCCGGTCCGGTCTCGGTGGGCGCGGTGCCGGGCTGGATCCGCGGGCGGTCGGACGGGGCCCCGGCACGGACCAGGGCGGCGATGTCGGTGATGGTCGGGGTGGCGAACAGGGCGCTGACCGGGAGGTCGACGCCGTGCTCGCCGGCGACGACGGCGGCGAGCTGGATCAGGACCAGCGAGTTCGCGCCCAGCATCAGCAGCGACCGGTCCACCGGGACGTCCGGCACGCCGAGGATGGCCGCGGCCGCGGCCGCCAGCTGCTCTTCCAGGGCGTTTGCCGGCCGGGCGCCGGCCGGGGCGGCGGCCGGGTCGGGCAGCCGCGCCTGGTCGATCTTCCCGGCCGCGGTCCGGGGCAGTTCGTGGATCACGACGTACGCGGAGGGGACGAGGTACGCCGGAACCCGTTCGCGCAGATAGCGGTCGCAGTCGGCGAGGAGCGACGCCTCGTCGGCACCGTCCGCGCCGGAGGCGGGAGCCGACGGGCCGGGGCCCGCCTCCGCCGCCGGCACCGGCACCGGCACCGGCACCAGGTAGGCAACGAGCGAGGTCGACCCGCAGGCCGAGGCGGCGGCACGTGCGGTGACGTGGGTCTGGAGGATGCGGGGGTGCTCCATCAGCACGGACTCGACGTGGCCCGGTTCCACGCGGTGCCCGCCGACCTGCACCTGCCGGTCGGCGCGCTGAAGGAACACGAAGGAGCCGGAGGGGTCCTGCTGGACAAGGTCACCGGTGCGGTAGGCGCGCTCGCCGTCGACGGTGACGAACCGCTCGGCGGTCAGTTCCGGGCGGTTGAGGTAGCCGAGCGCGAGGTTGGCGCCGGTGATGACCAGTTCGCCGCTGCCGGTGGTGGGCCGGCCGTCCGCGTCGAGGAGGAGGTAGCCGGTGTTGCGTACCGGCCGGCCGATGGTCATCGGCGTCTGCTGCCCGGTCGCGGCGTCGTAGACCAGGCCGTAGCTGGAGACGACGCACGCCTCGGTCGGGCCGAACTCGTTGAACAGGGAGGTGTCCGGCAGCAGGCGGGCGTGCCGCTCGATCACCACGGGGCTCCACCGCTCGCTGCCGACGCCGACGGCCTTGAGGGTGGTGGGGGGCCGGCTCACGGCGCGATCGAGGAAGACGCTGTACAGCGACGCCGGGTAGATCAGCTGCGTGACGCGGTGCTCGTGCACCAGGTCGACGGTCCGGGCGACGTCGGTGAGGCCGACCGGGTCGATGATCAGGGTGCCGCCGGTCAGCAGCGTCCAGAACAGGACACCGGTGGTGAGGTCGAACGCCGGCGAGTGCAGCAGCAGCACCCGGCCGGCCGCGCCGAACCGGTCGGCGCGCGCCGCTGTGGAGTTCAGCAGCGCGCTGTGCGGGACCAGCACGCCCTTGGGCGCGCCGGTCGAGCCGGAGGTGTAGATCACGTACGCCGGCTGGGAAGGGTCGGTGGCCGCGTCCGTGGCCGGAGCCGCCGGCTGCTGAGCGGTCAGGTCCTGGTACGCCCGTACCGGCGCGGTCGTGTGCTCGCGCAGCCGGGCGGCCCGGTCGGCGGTGGTGACGACCAGCGCCGGCCGGGCCTCGGCGAACACGTCGCGCAGGAAGGCGTCCGGCGCGTCCGGGTCGAGCGGCAGGTACACGGCCCCGGCGGCGAGCACGCCCAGCACAGTGGCGACGAACTCGGGCGAGCGCTCGAGGACCACGGCCACGATGGGGGCCTGCCCCGCCGGGGACGACGGGGCCAGGCCCGCAGCACGCACGCCGGCGGCGACGGCGTGTGCCTTCTTCGCCAGGTCCTGGTAGGTCAGCGACCCGGACGCGGTGACGACCGCGTCCGAGGTCCGGTGTTCGTGGTAGGCAGTCTCCAGAGCCGCGGCGAGCGTGGGCCCGGCGAGGGCGGCCGGGGGATGCAGGGTCACGATGACTCTCCCGATGAAAGTGCTTGACGGGCGGCACTCACCTTGGCTTCGAGGCCGTCTTGCGCCGCAACGCTGAGCCGGGGGCCGATGTGCCGCTGGTACGCCAGGAGGTAGCTGAGCCGGTCGGCCGGCGAGGTGCCGGGCTGATCGGCGAACAGCAGGTCGTGGGGGGTCATGGCACGGACGGCGAACATCGGCTCCGGGCACTGCATCACTGGGAACGCCCGGTTGTGTACACCGCCGACGGTGCTGTGCGCGTGGAACTCCCCGAGCATCAGGCCGCGTTCGACGGCCTCGGGCCGCATCAGGCCGTGCCCGCCGTCGATGAAGCCGGCCGCCTGCTCGCCCGGCAGGCCGGGGAAGAAGCCGAGCAGGGCGGCGGTCGACCAGTGCGGCCCGGCGGCGACCTCCTCGAACAGGTCGAGCAGCAGCCGGCCTGCCTCGGCGGCGTCGGCGGGGGTCGTTGCGTGCACGGTGAGCGCGACCAGCCAGACCGTGTTGGCGCGGATGGCGGGCGCGAGCCGCGGACAGACCGCCCCGGACCGGCCCAGGTCGGGGTGCGGCTGGGTGACGAACTCCTCCACCCAGCGCATTCCGGCCCGGTACTGCGGGTAGCGGTCGAAGACCGCGGCGGCGTCGGTCGCCCGGGTCAGCGACCCGGGGACGAGCGCCGGCGCCGCGGCCGCGACCGCGGTCCGGGCCGTGCTCACTGGGCTTCCTGCGCGGACGCCTCGTCGTTGTCCGTCTTCGGCTCGACCAGCGGCACGCCCGCCAGCGCGTACGAGGTGAAGCCGTCCGGGCCGACGGGGGTGTCACCGACGGTCGACGTCCGGTGCATGATGCGGACGTGGCCCTCCTCGGTGAGGTGGTCGATGTCGGCGGCGGCCAGGTGCGCGGTGGACCGGTTGTCCCACACCGCGACCGATCCCGGCTCCCAGGCGAACCGGCAGGTGTACTGCGGCCGGGTCAGCTCCTCGAAGAGCAGGTCGAGGATCCGGCGGCTCTCGACCGGGTTCATGCCCAGGATGCGGGCGGTACGCGAGGGGTTGACGAACAGCGCCTTCTCGCCGGTCTCGGGGTGCACGCGCACCACCGGGTGCACGGCCTCCCGCTCGTTGCCGATCATGTCGAGTGCCTTCTTCTCGACGGGGTTTCGCGGGTCCAGCTGCTGGGCCGGCCAGAAGGTGTGCAGGGCCTGGAGCCCGTCGATCATGTTCCGGATCGGCTCGGACAGGCCCTCGTAGGCGGCCACCAGGTTCGTCCAGTGCGTGTCACCGCCGAACGGCGGGACCGCGTCCGCGCGCAGGAACGCGATCGCCGGCGGGTTCACCACCTGCGAGGCGTCGACGTGCCAGCCGCTGATGCTGGACACCCACTTGCTGCGGAACACCGCCTCGTAGTCGGCGCCCACCAGCCTCTTGTCGAGCTGCGGGGAGATCGTCAGGATCTGCGGGAACGGGTTGAGCTCCTCGGTGTCCTGGATCCGGGCGCGTACCGCGAGCGGGCCGAAGCGCTGCGCGAAGGCGACGTGCGCGGCGTGGTCCAGGTGCTGGTCGCGGAAGAACAGCGCCTTGTGCGTGTACAGGGC
>NZ_JBSHAY010000060.1:22597-30175 GCF_053611725.1 Streptomyces sp. NPDC054783
CGTACCGCGAGCGGGCCGAAGCGCTGCGCGAAGGCGACGTGCGCGGCGTGGTCCAGGTGCTGGTCGCGGAAGAACAGCGCCTTGTGCGTGTACAGGGCCTGGCGCAGTTCCTCGATCGTGGCGTCGTCGAGGTCGGCCTTGAGGTCGATGCCGTCGATGTACGCGCCGATGTAGCCCGCGGCCGGGCGCACGTTCAGCTTGGTTGCGGTTGACGTTTGCGACATGGTTCATCCTTGTCGTTCGTGTCGCGCCCGGCGGCGCGACGGAGCTCAATTCCCTGTGGGGCAGGCGTCATTGCACGCAGTGGTGGTCGGCAGGGGGGCGTGCGGCCCGGCGCACGGCGTAGGCCTGGGTGCCAGCGGGTTGTCACGGACGGTGTACGGCCGCGGCCGGGTGTACGGCCCCGGCCGGGTGTACGGCCCCGGGTTTCGGGCGGCCGTCGTGCTCGGCGGCGGGCCGCTTCATCACGCGGCGCCGTACGCGCCGGGACCCGGCCGGTGGTCTGCGCCCGTACCGGGGCGCCCGGTTGCCCGGGGTCCGGGCCAGGCAGCCGGGGGTCTTGGGGGGACGGCACCCCGGTACGCGCCGGGTGCCGGGTTCGCGCGGAGCGGGGTCAGCGGGCCCGGTGGGGGTCCGGCCGACCGTCCTGCGGGGCGCTCGGCTGCGGTCCCAGGACACGGCGGCAGGTGACCGCCGTCTGCTGCGTCATCACTCCACCTCCGCCCAGACGTCGCGCGCGGCGGTCACGGCCGCGTTGTAGGACAGGTTCACCGAGTCGGCGACGGTGCGGATCTGGCACAGCGCGCCCCGGTAGTCGACGGGCGGGAACACCTCTTCGCCGATCTGCGCGCCGGGCAGGACCTGGGCGACGAACGGAGCGTGCACGGCCTCCTCAACGCCGTGCAGGGCTCTGAGTTTGCCACGCACCGGCGGGTGGACCGTCATGGTGGTGGACGCCCGGCCATTCTGGTTCAGCGACGGCAGCTCGGTGCCGAGCGCCGAGGCGGCGAGGATCTTGGGGAGCGGGCTTTCCAGGCAGTCGTTCATCATCAGCGGGATCGCGGCGCCCGGGGGCCGGATGTTGATCTCGATGATCACGACGTCGTCGTCGCCCATCACGGCGAACTCGGTGTGGAGCATGCCCTGTTCGATCTCCAGGCGGGCCACACAGGTCTCGACGGTGCGCCGCATGCGCTCCTCGACCGACGCCGGCACCTGCACGGGGAAGCTGTAGGAAACCTCGCAGAAGGCGGGGTTGGGGCCGATCTGACGGTCCGTGACCCCCAGGTGGTGACAGCGGCCGCCGCTGATCAGGGTTTCCAGGCTGTAGAGGGGGCCGCGGACGTACTCCTCGGCCAGCAGCCCGCCGCCGAAGAACGGGACGTCAGCGCTGAGTTCGGCGAAAGCGGTGACGGCCTCCTCGGCGGAGCGGACCAGCGTGACGTTGAAGCTGCCCGCCCCGCGGCTGTTCTTGAGCACCACGGGGACGTCCAACTGCTTGACGAATGCCACCAGTTCCTGCGCGCTCTCGGGGGCGCACCAGCGAAGGTTGGGGACCCCGGCCTCGCTGTAGAACCGGCGCGCCGAGCGCTTGTCGCGGATGGTGCGCACCGCGTCCGGGCTGGGGTACGGGACGGCGAGCCGCTCGGCCAGCACCGCGGCGAACTCCACGCTCCGGTCCAGCAGGCAGACGACGCCGGTGGGACCGCCTGCCTCGCCAATCCGCTCGACGAGGTCGCAGGGAACGTCAGCGGTCATGGTGGAGGGCACCTGGAAGACCCGCCCTTGGCGCTGGAGTTCCTCGACGACCTCGCCGCAGTACCGCGCCCTCGCGGCCTCGAGCGGCTGGTCGGTGATGTAGGCGGTGTCGATGCCGTTCTCGACCGCCCACTTCACATGGGACATTCCGGTGCCGGTTCGAATCGACTCGATGAAAAGCAGCATGGAACATCCCCCGGTGCGGTTGAGCAGGATCGATTCTGCCTGTCGCGTGGTCGCCACTCGGACTGGCGCCGTGACGCCTCAGCCGTCGTTGGTGGCGACGCACTGCAGTGGTTGCTACGGCGCTCGTCCGGCAGGGCCGGTGACCGACGCCGGTTGCGGGCGAAGATGCTGGCAGGAGCGGCCCCTTTGGACGAACACACGGGGAACCATACGGCAGTTCGTAGGATCAGCAAAGATCTTGACGTGCCCCGGGCCGACGACGTAGTGATAAGCGGAGCGGAACTTCCGCTCTTGCCGCGCGGCATCCTCGCGCAGCCCAACCGCTTTTGCGGCCAGTGCAGTTGATGAACCGCAGTCCCTTGACGGGCGACTGCGGCGTCTGTCCGGCCAATCTCGCCGGCGGTCCCGCCGGCGGGGACGGGCCCCGGGTCGTGGCCCGTCCCCGCCGCCCCCGGCATCCGCCGGGGGCGGTCAAAAACGCGCGGATGTGCACTGCGCGGGCATGTGTACAGTTGCCCTGCCTCAGGCCGGAGTTGGGCGCCGTGTACACCACTTCCCAGGTTCGTGAACTTGCGGGGGCAAAGGTGAACGTGCTTCAGGATGAGGGCAATCCGAGGGGGTAACTGGCGCCTCGGTGTGAACAGTTGACGCGACGTGTGAACCGGTGGTGCCTCGATGAGAGTCCTAGCTAATGCCTCACCCGCGCTCCGGTGCGCGATATGAGCGTCTCGGACAAGTTCGGTGCCCTGGGCGAGCGCAGCTTCCGCCTGCTGTGGATCGGCCGTACGACGTCGGCATTCGGCGACGCGCTGATGCCGGTGACGCTGGCGTTCGCGGTCCTGTCAGCCGGCGGCAGCGCGGCCGACATCGGGCTCGTCATCGCCGCCACCATGGTCGCCCGCACACTGCTGCTACTGGTCGGCGGCGCCCTGGCCGACCGGCTGCCGCGGCGTTTGCTGCTTGGCGGCAGTGACCTTTTCCTGTGCGCGGTGCAGGTGGCCGCCGGCGTCCTGCTGCTGACCGGTCACGGCAGCGTGACCCTGCTACTGGGCACGGCGCTCTGTTACGGCGCCGCCTCGGCCATCACCCGGCCGGCCCTCGCCGGCCTGGTGCAGCAGACCATCAGCAAGGCCAAACTCCAGCAGGCCAACGGCCTGATGGAGCTGTCACGCGGCGCGGCCCAGGTGATGGGACCGGGCCTGGCCGGTGCCGCGGTGGCGATCGCCTCACCGGGCTTGGTGTACTTGCTCGACGCGGCGACCTTCCTGGTCAGCGCCGTCACCCTGGCGCTCCTCCCGCTCGCTGCGCCGGCCCGGCGCAGCGAACGCACCCACATCTTCGCGGAGATCGCCGCCGGGTGGAGCGAGGTCGCTCGCCGCCCCTGGTACTGGGTGACCCTGTGCGGCCACGCCGTCTGGAACGTCGGCTCCAGCGCGTTCGTCGTCCTCGGACCGGTCATCGTGGCCCGTCAGACGGGCGGCGCCGCCAACTGGGGCCTGGTGAGCGCGTGTACGGCCGTCGGCGCCCTCATCGGTGCGGCCGTCAGCATGCGGTACCGCCCGCGCAGGCCGCTGGTCACCGCGCACCTGGCGCTGCTGCCGACCGTACTGCAGCTCGCCGCGCTGACCGGACCGTCCCCGACGGTCGTGATCATGGGGGCGGCGCTGCTAGGCGCGGCCGGAGTGGCCCTGCTGAACAGCCTGTGGTCGACGGCGGTCCAAAAGCTCATCCCCGAGGAGGTGCTGTCCCGTGTGTCGTCCTACGACTGGCTCATCTCCTTCACGGTGGCGCCGCTCGGATACGCGTCGGCGGGCCCGCTCGCCGACGCGATCGGCGTGACCCGGACGCTGGAACTCGCGCTCGCGTTCGTCGTGGCCGGTGTCGTGGCCGTGCTGCTGGTACCGCGCGTCCGGCAGCTCCGGCAGAGCGGCGAGGGCGGACTCCACGGCTGGCCGGATCTCGACGACCGCGCACTCGACGATGGCCCGTCGCCCCTGGCGGCCGCCGGAGAACCGCGGTGAGCGTACCGGCCGCCGGCACCCGGGCCCGCCGGCCGGCACGGCACCGGCCGGCACCCGGCTTGCCGCCCTTCCTGACCCGCGGCCCTGCCGGCCCTTCCTGACCCGCGGCCCTGCCGGCCCTTCCTGACGCACGGCCCGCCCGGCGTTCGTCACGCAAAATCTCCCGGCCCCTCATGACGTGAAGTCATGGGCCGTTTCCCCACTCGGTGTTGAGGAGAAAACTATGCCGTTGTCGCTGAGCGGTACCAAGATGGCCGGACTCTCCGGCCTGCGCAGCATCATGGAGGATGTCGCCGCGAGCACCGCCGGAGCCTCAGCCGACGAATGGCTCAACCTGAGCGTGGGCAACCCCGCCCCCATCCCCGCGGCGCGGGACATGTGGCGGGCCGCCCTGACCAAGTCGGCCGCCGAGGACTTCGACGAGGCCGGCTGCCGCTACGGCCCGTCCCGCGGCAGCCACGCCCTGGTCGAGGCCGTCGCCCGCTACTTCCACCGGACGTACGGCTGGGACCTCGGCCCCGAGAACATCGTCGTCGGCCCCGGCAGCCAGATGATCTGCTTCGCCGCGGCCGCCCTCTTCGCCGGCCCCGGACTCCACGGCGAGCGACGGATCGTGCTCCCCCTGGTGCCCGACTACACCGGCTACCAGGGACTGTGCATGCACCAGGACGGCATCATCGGCGTCGCCCCGCTGATCCACCGCGAGGAAGGTCACCGTTTTTGCTACGCCCTCGACACCCAAGCACTGCGTCGCCGCACCGACATCGGCATGATGCTGGTCTCCAGCCCGGGCAACCCCACCGGGCGCGCCCTCAGCCGTGCCGACCTGGACGAGCTGACCGCGCTCGCCGCCGAGTGTGAGGTGCCCCTGTTCGTCGACAACGCCTACGGCGCGCCCTTCCCGCGGATCGCCGAGGTGCACACCGAGCCGGTGCTGAACGACAGCATCGTCAACTGCTTCTCCGCGTCAAAGGCCGGACTGCCCGGCGAACGGATCGGTTTCGCGATCGGCCACCCGAAGTACATAGGACCGCTCGCCTCATTCATGTCCAACTCCGTGCTGCACGCGCCCCAGCTCGCCCAGCACGCCCTCGCCCGGGTCATGGCCGACGGGCGACTGGACACCACCACCCGCACCGCGATCACGCCGTACTACCGCCAGAAGAAGCGCTTCGCCGAGGAACTGCTCGGCGAACTGCTGCCGGCGGACATCGACTGGCGCATGCACTCCGGGGACGGCGGCATGTTCTGCTGGCTGTGGGTGGACCACCCCTGGTTCGACGACACCACGCTGTACCGCCGGCTCAAGGAACGCAAGGTCTTCGTCGTACCGGGACGACACTTCTTCGTGGACCCGCTGCGCACCCCCGGCCTCGCCCAGCACGCGACCCGGTGCTTCCGCCTGAGCCTGAGCGCCGACGAGAAGGTGATCACCGAGGGCATCCACCGGCTCGCCGACGTGCTGCGCGAGATGCGCGACCAGGCGGCCTGACCGGGCGGCCCAGCCATCACACCAGTTCACCGCCCAACGGATTCACATCACCAGCACCAAGACTCGAAAGACCTGACGCGGCCTCGCATCACATCACTTCACAACACATCACTTCACAACACATCACTTCCCTTCGGCGAGGCCGCCGGGGCCGGTCGACCATGTGCCCATGCCCTGCGACAAGGCCCCGAACGTGCCGCATGCGCCGCTCCACCGGCGCGCACACGCCCCCCGCCGCGTCCGGTCCGCAGCGAGATACGCCTGCACCCGTGAGCTGCCGGCTCTGTCAGCGGACAGACCGGAGAAAAAGGAGCACCCCATGACCACGTCCACCGGGACGGCGCCCGCCTCCGTACAACCGGCGGAATTCCGCAACGCCATGGCGCACCTGGCTGCCCCGGTCACCGTGGTCACGACGCTCGACGCGGCCGGACGCCGCTGGGGCTTCACCGCGAGCGCCGTGACCTCCGTCTCCATGGAACCGCCGCTGCTGCTGGTCGGCATCGGCCGTCAGTCCAGCTGCCACCGGGCGCTGACCACCGCCCACGAGTTCGTGGTCAACCTCCTCGGCGAAGAACACCGCGCCACCGCCAACATCTTCGCCACCCGCGACACCGACCGCTTCGCCGCCACCGGGGGCTTCGAACCGTGGCCGGGCACCGGCCTGCCGTACCTGCCCGGCGCGACGGCCGCGTTCCGCTGCCGGCGCGCCGGCGTGATCCCGGCCGGCGACCACGACCTCGTCCTCGGCGAACTCGCAGAAATCCACACCGGCACGCCCGCCGCGCCACTCGTGTGGTACCAGCGCGACTTCCACACACCACGACGCTGACGGGCCGCGGCCATGGGGGCGGCTGCCATGAACCGACGGCCTACGACCCACGCCCCCCGGTACGCACCCACGGCACCGCCACGGCGCTACTGCCCGTCCGGCCCGCCGAGCGGCTCGAGTCCGAGATGGTCACGCAGGGTCGTACCGGTGTACTCAGTACGGAACAGCCCCCGCTTGCGCAGCTCCGGAACCACCCCGTCCACAATCAGCTCCAGGCCCTCCGGCAGGTAGGACGGAAGCATCATGAAGCCGTCCGCGCCGCCTTCCGCCACCCACTTCGCGAAGCGATCGGCGACCTGCTCCGGGGCGCCCACCATCACCAAATGCCCCTGGGACATCACCTCAGCCTCGATCAACCGGTTGATGCTGTACTTCTCCTCCACAGCCAGCTGCCGGAAGACCTCATACCTGCTCCTGCGCTCCTGGACCGTCTCGACAGCGGGCAGCAGTTCCTCCGGAACAGGCCTCGACGGGTCGAGTCCGGAAAGGTCGACACCACCCAACTGCCTGGACAGCCACGCCATTCCGATGTCCATCCGGATCAGGTGGCGAAGCTCGTCCTCCATCCGCAGCGCCTCGGCCTCGGTACTGCCCAGGAGCGGGTGGACCCCCGGAAGGACCTTCACCTGCCCCGGATCACGGCCCGCGGCGCCAACCCTGGCCTTCATATCGCTGTAGAAGTCCTGGCAACCCGCCAGCGTCTGCTGGGCGGTGAAAACCACCTCGGCATGACGCGCGGCGAACGACCGGCCAGTGCCCGACGAACCGGCCTGGACAAGCACGGGCCGCCCCTGCGGGCTCCGGGCGACGTTCAACGGTCCCTCGACCGTGAAGTGCTTGCCCACATGGTTGATCTTGCGAACCTTCCCGGCATCGGCATACACCCCGTTCGCACGGTCCAGGACGATCGCGTCCGGCTCCCAGCTGTCCCACAACGCGGTCACGACCTCAACATACTCCTCCGCCCGCTCATAGCGCTCCGAATGCTGCGGCAGCGGCCCGCCACCGAAGTTCACCTCACCGTGCCCGGAGGTGACGATGTTCCACGCGGCACGACCCGCACTGATGTGGTCCAGGGTCGCGAACTGACGGGCAACGTTGTACGGCTCGCTGAACGTCGTCGACACACTGCCCACCAGACCGATCCGGCTGGTACGCGCAGCAAGCGCAGAAAGCATAGTCAGCGGCTCGATATGCGGGAAACACCCACTCGTCAAATGCGTACCGTTCACGGACAGTCCATCAGCCATCAGCAAAGCATCGAACGTACCCCGCTCAGCCAGCACCGC
>NZ_JBSHAY010000061.1:0-29556 GCF_053611725.1 Streptomyces sp. NPDC054783
GCTCGGTTCTGCGCAACTCGACTGTCCGGCGCCCGCACCTCTCCTCGACGGACGCCGGGCAGTCGACCTCTACCGACCTCGAGGAGGCCAAGATGTACGCAGACAGGACAGTCCAGAACCGCGCAGCCGCGCGCGCCGCAGAGCTCCCGCGTTCAGAGCACACGCACCAGTTCACCGGCGACTGAGAGGTGTGGAAAGTCGGTGGCAAGGTGTTCATGCTGCAGACATCGATGCCTGGGGAGCCGGTCTGATCCTCAAAGCCGATCCCTCAGATGCGGACACTCTCCGCGCGTCGCACACGAGCATTTCTCGCGGCTACCACATGGACAGAAGCACTGGATCACCATCAGACCTGGTGCGGATATCGAGCAGGCGTTGGTGGACAACCTCGTGACCGAGTCGTACCTGCTCGTCAGCGCGGGCCTTCCCAGACAGAACCGCCCGGTCGACCCCGACACTTTCAGCTTTCTGCCGTCCGCCGACTGACCGACGCGGCGCCAGACAAAAACAAAACCGGCTCTTCGCCGATCCGGTGGGGATCACGGCGTGAGGCCGCTGGCGGCTAGTGCAGCAGCGCATTGATCTTGCGAGGGCCATGCGGCTTTGAGCGGGGTTCCGTCGTAGGTCCAGCGGAACGGTCAGGCCTCGTCGTCGTAGGCGAGAGTGAACTCGCGGATCTGGTCGATGAGATCCTGGCGCGAGGTGAACTCACCGCGCCGCGGCAGTCGGCGGGGGGCCAGAATCGAGAAGAAGATCTCGACTTGGTTGAGTCACGAGGCGTGTTTGGGTGTGTGGTGGACGGCGAACCTCGGGTGTGCTGCCAGCCAGGCCCGGGTCGCCTTCGTGACATGGGACGACCCGTTGTCGAGGACCAAGTGGATCGTGAGCTTCAGGTCGATGGGCTGGTCGAGCATCCGCAGGAAGCTGATGAAGGTGGCCGAGTCGTTGCGGACGATGTCTTCGACCAGGACCTGACCGGTGTGCACGTCCAGGGCCGCGATAATGGAGGCGGTGCCATGGCGTCGGTACTCGAACTCGCGCCGCTCGATCTGGCCGGGCTTCACCGGGCGGGTCGGATGGCGGCGGGAGCAAGCCTGCATCGCGGTCTTCTCATCCACGCTGAGCGCGACGGAGTGGGGCGGGCAGTGCGGATAGAGGGCGGAGACCTCGGCGGCCTTGGTGTAGAAGTTCGGATCGTCCGGGCAAGTGAGCCAGCCACGTACCAGGTGCGGTTTGAGGTCGAGGCCGGCCAGGATCCGTCCGACCTGGGACGCTGAGATCCCGATGGCGCTCAAGCGATGGGCGATGACGCGGCGAGTCCAGTGGTTGTTGGTGGCGGGCCGGGCGGAGGTGACGGTGGCGACGATGGCCAGGTGCACGTCGGAGCCGTAACGGCGGGAGCGACCAGGCCGGGTCCGGTCCTCTAGCGCGGCCAGGCCGTCGGCGGCGAACTGCTTGCGCCAGCGCCGCACGGTGTCCACATGCACGCCAAGGGCGCGGGCGATGGCCGCGTTCGACGCCGCCTGGAGGTGCCGTCAGGCATCACCTTGCGAGAGCTGCACGACATCATCCAGGCCGACTTCAGCTGGGAGGACTACCAGATGTGGGCCTTCGAAAGCGGCCGGGACCGATACGGCGTCGCTGACCGCGACCTGGGCATCGGCAGCGCCGCTTCCAAGCGGCTCTGCCAGGTGGCACCCCACACCGGCGACCGGCTCCGCTATACCTACGACTTCGGCGACGACTGGGAACACGACATCCTCATCCAGGACGTCACCGCCCCGAAGGCCGGCACCGCCTACCCCCGATGCCTCACCGGCCGCCGCACCTGCCCGCCCGAGGACTGCGGCGGCATCTGGGGATACGACTACCTCATCGAGATCCTCGCCGGCTCCCGCCACAAAGAACACAAAGACCGCCTGGACTGGCTGGGCCTCGACTCTGCCGACCAGTTCGACCCCGCAGCCTTCGACGCAGCCCAGGTCAACTCCGCGCTATCCCCTCTCGCGACCGTGCTCATCAATTACTGACGCATCACCGCCCGACGCCAGCAGCCCGCGTCGCCGCTGACGGCGGGCACCTACCCCTGCAAGATCAATGCGGCGCTGCACTACTCGGTCTTGATGATCTCGCAGACCAGGGAGCCGAGGCTGCAGCCTTCCTGGTAGGCGTGCTCGTAGCCGACGTAGAAATCCGCCCACTCCCGAAACGCGTCGAGATCGTCGAAGGAAGCGAATCGCTCACCGCGATGGAACGCGAGGACGCGATCGGCCTGCCGGGCGATCACGGCCAGGACCGGACTCTCCTTTGTCGGGAAGCAGTGGTTCAGCTGCGACCCGCTGGCGCCGTCCGCGCGACGGAGCTGCTCGTTGTTCGTCGCGCGGACACCCTTCGTGCAGATGAGTACCGCGGCATGCTCCAGGACCGGCGCGCGTCGTCTGATCCTTGTCCGTGAGCTTGCGAGGAACCCGTGTTCCCGTCGTGGCTGCCATACGTCCCACGACACTGCAGACTGGGCTTGACAGCCCAGTCTTGGATGGTGTTACCTCTGAGAACTGGGTTGCCAAGCCCAAAAATGCTCGGCCTGGCCTGGGCTCGGCGACTACTCGCACAGCTACCGGAGGTTGATCCGTTATGTCGCGACTGAATGCGCCCCCTCTCGACGACGCAGATGTGTCACCAGTGATCAACCGGCCTCGCCAGGGCAGAACGCTCCGGCTGGCATTCTCATCTGGGATCGTCTCCCTGGTGGCCTCGTTTGCCGCGTCGGCCGCACCGATCCCCCTGTTCAACACCTACCGGGCCGAGGACGCGTTCACCAACGCCGGCATCTCGCTGGCCTTCGTCACCTACTCCGTCGGCATTATCGCCGCACTGTTGGTGCTGGGACGGCTGTCCAATCATCTGGGCCGACGGCGCACCGCGATCGCCAGCCTCGGGCTGCTCCTGCTGGGCTGTCTGCTCCTGCTGAACGTGCACGATATCGGCACTCTGCTGGCCGGTCGGCTCCTGATGGGCGTCGGTACGGGGTTGGCCAGCAGCAGCCTCACCTCCTACATCGTCGACGCCGCGCCCACCAGGCCGGCCTGGCTGGCCTCCGTCGCGTCCAGCCAGGGACCCATGCTCGGCCTCACCCTCGGCGCCATCGCCGCCGGCGCCCTGGTCCAGTTCGCCCCCTGGCCACGCGAGCTCATCTACCTGGTTTGCGCCGGTCTCCTCGTACTGTCTGCCGCACTCATCGTCGCCAGCCCGGAGACCGCGAAGCCGACGCCGGGCGCTTGGCGATCACTGCGGCCCCGGGTCCGCGTACCGGCTCGGGTCAGGCGTCTGCTCCCTGTCGCGGCCGTGGTGTTCGTGACCGCCTATGCGACCGGGGCTTTCTACCAGTCCTTCATGCCCGCACTGGTCGAAGATCAACTCCATACCCGCAGCCCACTCATCCTCGGACTGGTGTTTGCCTGCTACATGGCCCCGAGCGTTCTCGGTGCTCCCATCGGCGGCCGGTTCACACCAGCGGCAGCCCAACGCATCGGCATGATCATCGTCCTGATCGGATGGATCGGCATCATTACAGCCATCGCCATCGGCACACTGCCGTTGTTCATCGCTGCAACCATCGTCACCGGCGTCGGTCAAGGCATCGCTGTCAGCGCCGCCACCCGCGGCCTGCTGCACGGCAGCGCCCTGGCCGACCGGGCGCCGATCTTCAGCGCGGTCTACCTCCTCTGCTACAGCGGCGCCGCCTTGATCAGCCTCATCTTCGGCCAGCTCTCGAACGCCTTCTCACTACCACAGATCGCGCTCGGATACGGCGCCCTTGGCGTTATCGCCACCCTGTTCACGGTCCTCGCCGCACGCAACCCTGGCTCGTAGAACTCTTCTATGTCCTTGTCCGCGAGCGACCTGCCAAGCAGGGCCATGCCGGTCATGCGACCGAGGTGGTAGTCGCCCAGCGGCAGTGCGTCGGCATCGCCGAGGGCGTGGTGGCCGACTTGGGCGGCGGTCCACACGCCGATGGCGGGCAGCTTCCCCATCAGTGCGTACGCGCGGAGCGGGTCCCCGGCACACCCGTCGAGCGGGGCGGCGTAGCGGGCGGTCTGGATGACGGTGCGGGAGCGATGCAGATCGATGCCGGCACGTCGCCGCGCCCAGCTCGGGACGCTCCGCCAGACCTCGGGTGACGGGGGGACGTGCATGACGCCGGGTGCGGGCCCGGGCACCGGCTCCCCGTACGCCCGTACCAGCTGAGTGCAGGAGGCGGCGGCGTCCATGCCGACCACGCGCTGTCCGATGATGGCCGGGACGATCGTCTCGGAGAGGCGTCCGGTGCACGGCACGCAGAGCCCATCCAGGCGGTGCAGGCCACAGTCAGCGGCACGAGATCACGATCAGCACCTCCGCACGGCGGGTTCTTAATGCGAACCGGCGCCTCGATGCCGCGGAACAGCGCGCATTCCCCTGACTTGCCGGTGGCCCGGAAGGCGGCAGCACGCCGGGCCCGCGCCAACCATCCCGTGGTTACGTCCAGAGAAGTGATGAACGGGTTCGCCTGATCCGAGGGTTTACTCCGGCATTGGGATGGTGCCCACATGGAAGGCGCGGGCACCGGGATCTCGACACCGAGTTGTTCTTCCCTGTGAGCCCGAAGGGCCCCGGCCAGTGCCGGGCCGACGAAGCGAAGTCCGCGGGCAAGACGTGCCCCGTCCGCCGGTCCTGCGCCAGTCGGGCTTTCGCCACAGCACATCAGTACGGAATCTGGTGCGGTATGCACGAGGAGAACTGAAACGCACGGTGCCGAAACTTCCTCTGCCCGAATGAGGCCGGGCGTCTACGGGAGACGTCGGCGTCTGGTGACGGTGACCCACGACCTGGGCCGGCACTGCTCCGAGGCCGCTCGAGCGGGTTCCAGGATCGCTGCCTGGAGGCGTTGGACGACGTCGATGTGGTCCGCCGTCCAGATCGTTCTGACCATCTCCGCGCTTCCGGGTTCGTTTGCCGCGACCACGTCGCAGCCGACCGCCTCGAACAGTCGGCCGGCCAGGAGCCGGGTGTCGATCGGGACGGGCACCGTGCCCCTCCCTTCAAGTGCGCGCGCCGTACCGACGTACCACTCGAGCACCAACCCGCTGGCGTCAAGGACCTCCGCGCTCGCCGTGCTCTGCGCTTGCCTGGAGGCACGATCGGCACCCTGCCAGAGCCGTAGGACGGCCTCGGCAGTGAAGCGGAGGACCACCACTGCGTTGGTCAGAGCCGTCACCCCCGCCAGTGGGACGTACTTCGTCCCACGTTCTGCGAGGAAGTTGCGCAGGGCGTCGTCGAGGCGGCTGGCCGCCGAGGCGGCCCGTCGGCGCTCGGCGTTCGGCACGGAAACCGACCGCACGAGCCCGTCGTCAGGGGGCAGCGCGAACTCGACCGCGCTCTGAAGGTAGCGGGCGCCGCAGAAGAAGGCTTCGGCCAGTGCCTTTCCCAGGGCCGAGTTCGCCCCGCGCGGCCAGAACAGGACACCGACAAAGAGGCTGACCGCACAGCCGATGACTATGTCCTCGATACGGACGAGTCCGATTTCCCATCCTCCCGGGCTGATGAGGTTGTACAAGATCAGCGACGCCGTGGTGAAACCGGCCTGGCCCAAGGTGAAAGAAGCGGTATCGGCCCCCAGGCCGGCACAGGCCACGGCCACCGGGAGCAGCAGCCAGTAGACCGTGGTGTTGGTACCAAGAGCAAGAATGAGCCCACCACCGACCAGGAACCCGATACCAGCCCCAAGCAACCCGCGTAGAGCATTCTGGCTCGTGTTCAATGCGGTCGTGCGAAGTACGGCCAGGGCGCCGAAGACAACCCAGAAGGAATGGCCTACGCCGGTCAGTTCCGCTATCAGCACGGCCAGGCCCAGGGCGGTCGCCCCGCGCACGCTGTTGTGGAACCACACCGAATGCCGCTCGGCATGTGCCCGGAGGTCCTCCCACGCCGAGGCCAGCGCGGACTTCGTTCCGCTGAGGGGGCGCCCCAGAAGCTGTCGCCACCAACTACGCCGGCAGGCGGCGGCAAAGAGTCCGGCCTGGGTAGCGATGACGGACACGGCACAGGTCATCTCCTGTGCACGGAAAGCCGGCTCGAGCGAGGTCATGAACTCGCTCAGTTCACTGTCGGAGGACGTCCCTGGCCGGACCCGGGCGGGGTACAGGGGAAGTGCCGAGGTGACAGCGTGCTCCATATGCTGTCGTGCCCGAAAGAGACGTCTCAACTCGGCGTCCAACAGCCGGGGGTCGTCGGCTGCCGATTCCAGGAGGACCGCGCTGTGTCCGAGCAGCGTCGCGGCTTCCGTTTTGACCTCGCAGACCGCGAGTGCGATCGACCTCGGCCGCGGATTCAGCGGCATTCGCCTCAGGATCGCATCCAGCCATACAACCTGGTCGATCAGGCGGACGAGCGCCCGCTCGGCCGTGGCCAGCCCGGTCGACCGGTAGGACGCGCCGAAGAACGCCGATCGCAACTCTGTCGCCGCTGCCCTCGCCTCATCGGCCTCTACTTCAGAGATCGCACCGCCGGCCGGCACGAAGCCGTTGCTCACGCAGTCGGCCTCCGCACGCAAGCGACAGGCCTGCAGGGCACAGGCCCGAGCCGCCGACAGCCGCAGCGGATCGCGAACCGGAGCCGGCCACAGGACGGTGATCGCCAACAGTGATGCCGCGCCGGCCAGTAGCCAGCCCCCGAGCCGGTCGGGTATCGACTCCACCGAGCCCGGCAGAGTGACCGGCAGGATGAAGCTGGCCAGCAGGGCTGTGCCCGCGCTGGCCAGCACCGAGCTGACCAGGCCGACGAACAGCACGACGAAGGCGACGATCAAGGTGGAGCTCGTAGCGGTCCAGACGGTTCGGGACGCGAGAGTGCCCAGGCAGATCAAGACGGCCCCGGCCAGCACCAGCCCGAGCTGTGCCGAGATCCGGGCCCGCATGGGACCGGCGAACTCGACGAAGAGCAGTGTCGCGAATCCGCCGAACGCCGCGAACAGAGTGAGGTCCTCGTCTCCGACGAGCTCGAGGGCCACGGCGACCACTGCAGGCACGACGCTCCCTGCCCTGCCTGCTCGGCGAAGTGCCGAAAGGGCCGCACCGCCCTCGCGAAATCGCCCTACGATCCGTTCCTGTGCTCTGCCACGACGCCTCCTGCCCTCCGAAGGGCTGCACCTACGGGAAGCCTCGACCATCCGTTTATTGTCGGCGCAGGCGCGCCGTCCCGCATCAAGCCAACGCCTATACCGGTCTCTGAGAACCAGCGCTCCCATCGAAGAGGCCAGCGACGCCGCCTCAGTCGCCGGCCCGACGTGACCATCGCCCTTGCCCGTGATCACGACCCGCTGCGGGAGTGGCGGGACGAAGCCGGGAGGAGCACCCTTCCTTGTGTGCCGGCTCCGTCAACAGTGGCAAGTGCGCATCGGGATCCCGCCCGGATGCCTCGACGCTCACTCTCTATTTGGGAGCCGCAGGCCGCCATGCTCCTGCCATGTCCGAGCAGCATCATTCCACTCGCGACGTGAGCCGTCGGCGACGGCAATTGTGAGCCGCTGCCGACGGACGAAAATGACCCCCTGCGTCTGTTGATGTTGGTCATTCCCCGGTGTCGGCCGTGGGAACCCGTCCGAGGGCGCGGCCGCGCATGCGGTAGCTGTCGCCCTTGAGTGAGGTGACTTCGGCGTGGTGGACGAGGCGGTCGATCATGGCGGCGGCGACGGTGTCGTCACCGAAGACCTCGCCCCAGCGGCCGAACGGTTTGTTGCTGGTCACGATCACCGAGGCCTATTCATAGCGGCCCGAGATGTACTGGAAGAAGAGGTTCGCCACCTCGGGTTCGAAGGGGGTGTAGCCGACCTCGTCAACGACGATCAGCGGGATGCGACCCAACCGGGTCAACTCATCGCTGAGCCTGACCACTTGATGTGCTTCGGCCAGGCGGGTCACCCACTGGGTGGTGGTGGCGAAGGCCACCCGGTGGCCAGCCTGGCAGGCCCGGATGCCGAGCCCGGCGGCCAGGTGGGTCTTGCCGGTGCCGGGGCCCCAGAAAGATCACGTTCTCCTTGCCGACGACGAAATCCAGCGTCCCCAGGTGGGCGATGACCTCGCGTTTCACAGACCACTGGTGTTCGAAGTCGACGTCGTCCAGTGACTTGCGGGAGGGGAAGCAGGCTGCCCGGGCGCGTCCCTCGGCGCCATGCGAATTGCGGGCGGCGACCTCCCGCTGCAGGCATGCGACCAGATACTCCTCGTGGCTCCAGGCCTCGTCACGGGTCCGCTCGGCGAGCGGGGTGACCGCATCCCGCGAGGACGGGGCCTTCAACGCCTTGGCCAGGTAGCCGAGTTCGGAGGAGACATCACGGCTGTTCGCCGTTAGCTTGGCAGCCATCACGCGACTCCCTCGCCGGTGCTGAGGCTGCCGTCGATGACACCGAAGACCTGGTCGTAGGTATCCAGCGACCGCTCTTCGACTTCCGTGGTCACCGTCGCTGCCGCCTTCTTGCCCACGGCCGCCTTGCGGGCGGCAGCGGCAGCCGCCGCGTGATCGGGGTCGGTGATGGTCTGATGGCGGGATCGACGGCAGGGCGAGCATGCGAGAGCGGTCGGCCTCCAGCCGGTCCGACGGACGGGCCTGCAAGGTGCGGTGGATGCGCCGGTTGGCCCTGGTCAGGCAGTCGGCGAGCTGGATGGTGAGGTCCGCCGGCGAGGTGAACATCCGCCCGGGCAGAAACGACGTCTCCAGACAGCCGTTGGCTCGCTCGACCAGAGCCTTGGCCTCCGGATCGCGTGGCTTGCAGAGCAGGAACCTAATGCCCAGCATCCCGGCGAACGCGGCGCATTTGTCGGTGAGTTGGGGGCCGCCGGACCGCCATGAGCCGACGGCTCCCTCGTTGTCCCAGACCAGCGCCCGCGGGACGGCTCCCAGCTCGGTCAGCAGCCGCCAGTGCCCGGCGATCAGGTCGGCAGCCGACCTGGAGGGCAGCATCCGCGCGGTGATCCACCGCGAGTAGCCCGCGACCATCACCAGCACCGGTGGACGCCCCACCTGGCCGAAGCCGAGCGGAATGTCGGCGGGCGGGAACCACAGGTCGCACTGGCCGATCTCGCCCGGCTCATAGACCGTCCGCGAGGCCGGATCCGCAGGCCGGTAGGCCGGCCGCGAGTCCCGAATGCAGTCCTGGAGCACGGTCAGGCCCCGGTCCCAGCCGATCCGCTCGGCGATCACAGTCACTGGCGTCTCGGGCCACTGCTCGAGCAGCTCGCGGATCTGCGGTTCGACCGCGTCTTTCGGCGCCCGCTGGTACTTCGGCGGCGCGTCGTCCGCGATGGCCCTGCGGACGGCGTTCCTCGAGATCCCCTGCATCCTCGCGATCGCCCTCACCGGCATCTGCTCGGCCCGGTGAAACCGACGGATCTCGGCCCGGAAGCCGATTGGAGGACGGCTACGAGGAGTGCGAACGAGGCGGAGGCGACCATGTCGGTTGGGTCCTCGCGGTGCCGGAGGAAGACGGGCAGGATGATCCTGGCGGTCTTGGCCGTATCGTCGGCGTTCGGGCGCAGGGACCGGCCGATGTTTTGCACGATTTCGACCTGGGAGCCGCGGGTGTCGACGAAACACACTGCCTCAACGCCGCTCGCCGACGATGTCAACGCCTGCGCCGAGCACCCGGACGGAGGCAAGGGAGGCCCGGTGTACGTGGAAGGTCAGTAGTCACTCACCCGTCCTGTCCCGGCGTCATCCCGAGGATTTCAGCCCAGGGCGGGGTAGCCGCCGGCAGCGAGGTCGTCGATCAGGCTCAACTGGTGAGGTTTCAGGGGAGGGTCATCGGGCTGCCGGGGCCACGCCGTCCACGGCCTGATCCGTGGCCAAGGCGCGTCTGCACGCGCTGACGCACAACCTCGCCATCGAGCTGGCGGGCGAGGGTATCCGGGTGAACGCCGTCGCCCCGGCCGTGACCAGGACGCCACGTCGCGCTCGAGGGGGAAGCCTGTCTGGCAGCCACAGCCGTCAGACATTCGGCCTGGGCAACTGCCAGCTCGGCCTCACATAGTGGCACGTGTGCGCGCCGGGATAGCGTCTGAGGTAGTTCTGGTGCTCGGGCTCCGCCTCCCAGAACGTGCCGGCTGGCACCACCTCCGTGGTCACCTTCCCGGGCCACAGGCCCGAGGCACTGACGTCGGCGATCCTGGCCGCGGCGATCCGGCGCTGCTCCTGGCCTACGTAGAAAATGGCGGACCTGTAGCTGGTGCCCACGCCGTCGCCGTGGCGGTTCGACGTGGTGGGGTCGTGGACCTGGAAGAAGAACTCGAGGATGGAGCGGTAGCTGGTCTTGGAAGGGTCGTAGGTGATCTCAACCGACTCCACGTGGTTGCCGTGGTTCCGGTAGGTCGGATGCACTACTTCTCCGTCCGTGTAGCCCACCCGGGTGGCGACCACGCCCGGCAGCGCGCGAAACAACTCTTGCAGGCCCCAGGAGCACTCTCCGGCCAGTACGGCCGTCTCCATCATGTCGGACTGCCTTCCCCTCGACGTGGACCAACGCTTGCGCTGACCTGCGAGGTTGAGGCCGGCCAGGGCCCCGCCGTTCGTCTCGGAAACCCGACCACCCCCGCTCACGACGGTTAGCGGACCCGAGCGCGGTTTCCTTACCCGAGGGGCAGTGCTTTGACGTGCTGCTTCGGTGGGGTTTCCATGGCGTCAGTATTTTTGGCGCGAACGTCGCTGGCCGCGGACCGACGCCGGCCGGTGTCTACGCATGTCCGCCTGGCATGCCGTCTGAGGCGAGAGGCCGACCGCAGTGGGGCTTTGGGGCCCATGCCAGTTCAGGGCGACGTACCCCCGCCACGTCGTTGGCCCGTCGCAGTTCCCCCCGGATGGCGTGCCGAGGTCGTGAACAATGCGGACAGCCGATTCTACGAGGTCCGCTATGACGGCGAGGCAGCGGGCATTCTCGTGTGCGAGGAGGTCGGCTCACGCCATGTCTTCACCCATACGACGGTGCGGACGGTGATCTTCGACCCATTGGCCTCAAGGTCATCGAGGGCGTAACGGATCAGGGCCTTTGACAGCCCGCGGCCGCGAAACTCCTCCCACTGCTTAGAGGTCGACCGGTTCATCAACGAGAACCCCTGGTACAAGCGCCTGATCGACCGAGAGCCCCCTGGGGGCGGGCGGGCTACGCCCGAGGGCCTGCGCCGGTCGGGGCCAGCTCGGCTCCGGGTCCGGGCGGGAGGTGGGCCAGTGTCGCTCGCCGCCTTGACCGGCCAACATGGGCGCCCCGTGCCTGAAAGTCGCCAGCACGGCGTCCCCGCTACGGCGTGCACGGACCAGAACTCAACGATTTGGCCCACCAGGCGACAGCCGACGCGTGAGGATCACATACAAGGCCACCAGTTCGGCGGAGATGCCAGAGTCACCGCATGGGCGTATGGGTTCGTCGTGCACGAGGTTTCCAATAAGCTGAGTCACTTGTGGCGCAACCCGGGCGTCCATCTCGAGGCAGGCGGGTGGGGCGCATCCCCGACCGCCGCCCGGGCGGCGCCCCGGCAAGCCACTGGCAGGCCGAGGAACTTGCCCAGGCCGCATGGGAGGCCATCGACACGGGCCTTTGTGCACGTCAGCGGCGTGTCTTCGCGGCCGTGTCATGCGCGGCGTTCATCCGGGAGCGTTGGCCTCTGAGCTCGACCCCAGTCCGAACGCGCGATACAAGACCATTTTCGACGCGCGCAGGAAGCTGCGGGCTCAATTGGCGGCCGCCGGGCACTTCGACTGACTGCGCAATGTCTGGACCGACGTCGCGCCGAAGGCCAGAGGTGCGGCTGAGGGCTGTGGGAGTGAAGGAAGACAAGAGGCGTGTGTTCCCCGTGGCTGATATTTTTTAGGGGCGCTAGCCCTGCTTACGACGAGCCGATTGGACGGCCAGCATGGCGATCATCTCGCGCGGTTTCCACGGCCGTCGGCCGCCCGCGGGCAGGAAGCTGCCACCCGGACAGTACGAGACCATGGGCTTTCCAGTCCTCTCGGCCGGGCCCACGCCGGGGATAAGCACCGACAAGTGGGAGCTGTCCGTCACCACGGAGACCGGGAGGCGGCACAACTGGGAGTGGGCCGCCCTCACGAAGCTGCCGTCGGAAACCCCGACGGCAGACCTCCACTGCGTGACCAAGTGGTCGAAGTTCGGCACCCGGTGGCAGGGGGTGTCTTTGGACGTCCTGCTCGCCGATGTCGAGACGGCTGCCGAGTACGTCCTCGTCTCCTCCTACGGGGGCTACACCACGAACCTCCCGCTGGAGGATCTTCTGGACGGCAAGGCCTGGATCGCGTACGGCTACGACGGCCGGCCGCTCGCCCCCGAGCATGGCGGTCCGGCCCGACTGCTCGTCCCGCACCTCTACCTCTGGAAGTCCGCGAAGTGGGTGCACGGACTGGAGTTGCGGGAGAACGACATCCCGGGGTTCTGGGAGAGCGCCGGCTACCACAATTACGGAGACCCGTGGCAAGAACAGCGGTATCGAGGAGACTAGGCGACCGGCTCCGATGGAGGGTCGCCGAGGTGACAGAACGTCGCGTTGAGTCCGCGACGGCCGTCACTCTGGTGCTGGAGGTGCCGGAATGGCCCGGCCATCTGGCGGGCCAGCATGTGGACATCCGGCTGACCGCGGAAGACGGCTACAGCACACAACGCAGTTACTCCATCGCTTCGGCCCCGGACGGAACGCGCCTGGAACTGACAGTGCAGCGCGTCGATGAGGGCGAGGTCTCTCCCTACCTGGTCGACGAGCTGATGCCCGGCGACCAGTTGGAACTGCGGGGACCGGTCGGAGGCTGGTTCGTCTGGCAGCCGGAGCAGCAAGAACCGGTCCTGCTCGTAGCCGGAGGCTCCGGGCTGGTGCCGCTGATGTGCATGATCCGCTCGCGGCGTGCAGCCGGCAGCCGGGTTCCCTTCCGGGTGCTGTACTCCCTGCGATCGCCGGCCGAGCTGCTGTACGGGCCGGAAATCCGCCAAGGAACACCAGGGGTCGACGTCACACACATCTACACCCGGGAAGCGCCCCAGCAGTCCGCGCGCCCCCCGGGCCGCATCACACCCGACGACCTGGTACGCCACGGATGGCCACCGGACTTCGCGCCCACCTGCTACGTCTGCGGACCCACGGCATTCGTCGAGAAGGCAGCTGCCTACCTGGTGCTCCTCGGACACGACGCCGAGCGAGTCCGCACAGAGCGCTTCGGCTGAGGAGAGGACTGAGATGACGGCAGGCACGTCGGCAGACGCTGGTATCCCACCCGACGCAGAGGGCGGCTACATCGACGGCAACGCGCTGGCCGGTCCTCTGGCCGAACTCTTCGCAGTCGACCTGACAGCGGCAACCAGCCAGTGCGCGCACTGCAGCAACACAGGGCACGTCGCACTCCTGCACGTATACCGCCAGGCACCGGGACTGGTAGCCCGCTGCCAGCAGTGTGGACAAGTCATGCTACGTCTGGTGCGCGCACCGGAGACGGTCTGGCTAGACATGAGCGGCATTACAGTACTGTCGATCCCCGTCGGCGCCGACTGAGCCACCTACTGGAAACGGCCGTCGAAGAAGGTATCGCTCCTCAGGTCGGAGAACCGAAGGCCGACGACTGCTCCCCCTTCCACCACCCAGCGCAGATCGTAGGACGCTTGGTAGGAGGGCGGCCAGAAGGAGCAGAAGCGCCCATTCTCGTCGACGGACCAGGTGCCCTCCGTCTGGCGTCCTGCCTCGAAGTAGGAGGTGCTCCCGTCGGGTTGGAAGGTCTGGGTCGTGCCATCGCCGTAGGCCAGGCGGCCTGCGGTGACAGCGGTGGGGATCTGCTCAGGCGGCACGATGGCGCCGTCTTCCGGGTGCAGGTTGTCGATGTTCCTGGTCACTGTGCGGTCCTCTCGGTCTGCCCTATTGGTGTTGGCCGCCTCCGACCCGTGGAGCACGGGTATCGGCTGGGGCCCTGCGGGGCCCCGAGCCGCAAGACAGGGCGCCGAGCCGCCATGCCGTTCGAACTCCGGGGCCGTGCCCTGAGTTGCCGGTCATCGGCCCTCGGCGGCGTCCTCTTCCGTCGTCTGGAAGACGCTCAGGTACTGGCCATAGCCCTCCTGCTCCAGATCCTCCAAGGGGACGAAGCGCAGCGAGGCGGAGTTGATGCAGTACCGCAGTCCTCCGCGGTCGCTGGGCCCGTCCGGGAACAGGTGCCCGAGGTGGCTGTCCCCTTGAGCCGACCGTACTTCGACGCGGACCATGCCGTGGCTGTTATCGGGCCTCTCGACGACGTGGCCGGACTCCAGAGGCCTCGTGAAGCTGGGCCAGCCGGTCCTGCTGTCGTACTTGTCGACCGAGGCGAAGAGGGGCTCCCCGGACACGATGTCCACGTAGATACCGGGTGCCTTGTTGTCCCAGTAGGCGTTGGAGAACGAGGGCTCCGTCTCGTCTCGCTGGGTCACGCGGTACTGCTGCTCGGTGAGCTGTGAGATGCGCTGTGGGTTCTTGCTGTACTCCGGCATGCCTACCTCCCAGATGGGTGCTGGAGTGTCTCTTCTGCCCTATTCGCGTCATGCATCGCCCCGGCTCTTACCGTGTTGCAGGGGTGCAGGGGCGGACCGCTGAAGTGGTGGTCGGCAGCGGCCGCCCGTCGCGAGCCCGGCTGCCTCCCTCCCCTCACGACCGGGACGGGAGGACGAGGAAGAGTTGCCCCATCTGCCCCATCGCACGTGCCCGGCCCGTAGCAGCGACGCTGCGTTGCAGGTCGCCCTCGACAGACCGGGGACGGACTGGTCGTCGCGTGCACCGCGACGCTGGGTCCCGACCACCTGGCGGTCTGGGTTTTCGCGAGTCGACATCGCCATCGTCGGCACCGCGTGGCACCTCGTGCAGCGCCAACGGGACGCACCGGATCCGGGAGAGGGCGTCCTGCTCGGCTGATCTCTCGCATGCGTTGGGCATGGCAAGGGGCCCTCCCGCAGCCGCCACTTCCCGCAGGTGTGCGCCGCTACTCACCTGGCTGCGCCTGTTCACCTCTCATGCCCTTCGCGGCCTCCGCTTCCTCGGCTGAGATGTCCTCGGCGATGGCGAGCACCCGTTGCAGGCTGGCGGAGGGAATCACGACGCCACCGGCGCTGTCCATGTAGATGTAGTCACCGGGACTCACGCAGACACCGGAAATCTCAACAGCCACAGCGCAGGCGTAGGGCATCACTGTGTCGCCGCCCCATCGGACCGCCTCCCCCCTGCACCAGGTAGCGAATCGGTAGCCACGCAACTGGCCGAAGTCACGTAGCCGGCCGTCGGCGAGGACGCCGGCCAGCCCGGTGCTGTCTGCCCTGGCAAGCTTTGTGCCCCCGCCGTGGGACGCGTCGGCGTGCCCTCCGCTGGAGAACACGAGCACCTGGCCCGCCCCGGGCGGGTTCCCGAGTGCTCCGTAGAAGTAGTACCGGAAGTCATGGCCCTCTGCGACCAGGTCCTCGCGGTAGGGGAGAAAGGAGATGGTGGCTGCAGACCCGAAGAGATAGCGGAGAGGGTCGGGGCTCGACATGGCGGGTATGTGCGCTCGGTGGCCGTGGACCCGGTTCATGGCGTCGACGAGCGTGGCGCACCCCAGGCGGGATGCCTTCTGAGCCGGTGTCTCGTCCTTCATCAGCTTCCTCTCTCAAAGAGCCATGGGCTCTGTCCGGCGTACCGCCGGGGCGCCGTCAGGTACCTCGACTGGGCCAGAGCCGCGTGAAGGCTGCGCGTACCCGACACGGCTTTCTACATGCTGTGTGCCAGAGCCTCCGCCCGCCAGCCGGGACCCGAACCGCCGGCACTCCTCCGCGGTGGCCGGTGGACGCATAGGTATGCCAGAGAACTGCGCCTTGTGTGTGAGGATTCTTGCTGTCACTCACCCTTTCAGTGTCGCGTTCACAGGCTTGCAGGGCGTCTTGCCCACCGTTCTCGCCCCGGCGTCCTGTCGGGGCCACGTTGCGTCCTCATGCTGCTATGCCAATCACGCTGCCTGCCGAAGGAAGTCCTGGTGAGTGTCGATGTGGGCGTCGTTGTGGAGGGCGCGGTAAACGGCGTCGGAGAGTCGCCGTCGCAGTACGCGTATGGCTTCGGTGCTGGTTTTGCCCGCTTCCTTGTGTCGCTGAAGGTAGGCGCCGGCATCGGGACGGTAGTGGGCCTGAGTGATCGCGATGCGGGTGCGGGCAAGGCGATGTGGCCGAGGGCCGTCGCGCCTATCCGCTGCAAACGCCGCGGCAGCGTAGGGCGAACAGTTACCAGCGGCGCTCAGCGCAGGAAGCCTCCTCCGCAGCGACCGCGCCACGGAGGGCTACAGCGCCGACGCAAGCACCCTCAGCACCGGGAGCGATTCCAGACAGGGGACGCCCGGTCGGTCGACGCCGACGACCACAACCGATTCTGCTCCTCCAGGCCCTCCGACCGCGGGGCCTCCTACGTCCCCCCTTGGATGGTGCGGGGGCGGCGAGTCCACAGCCTCCGCCTCCCGGAAACCAGCGGCGGAGCCCATTTCCGGTTCCTCTGAAACCCGCGCCGGCGCACCGGCAAGTCGACGCTCAGGCGCAGTGCCTCCTGCCTGACGCGCGCGGTAGTGGGCGAGCGCTCGCTCGGAGCGCGTCCGCCAACTCCATTCGGTCACCGCACCATTGCGGCGCGGACACGAGCCGAAACGGCCACCGTGCCACGAAGCTGTCCTCGAGTAACGGCTGCCCTCGAGTAACCGTGATGCGCTGTAGCCGCGCCGGCCGACCCTGGGATGCCGGCGGCGCAGTCCCTTGACATGATGGGGAGGAGTGCCAGGAAAACGTCCCTCCCGCTCCGCCGAGTTGAGGGGCACGGGTTGAGGCCGGTGCACACACGACACTCGGGCAGAGTCCGCCTCGGGCCTGCGGCTGCGCCGGGAAGCGCAGACGTCACCACGGACCGGCCGTCGGGGCAGCCCCTGTGCGAAGACAGGAGAATCCATGGCCGCGCACACCGCTATCGCCAGGTTGCACTCCGGAGGGATCACGGCGAGCCGATTCGGACTCGCGTTGAACCTCGCCAGCATCGGACGGCTCAAGTTCGAGGATTACGAGGTGGAGAACATCCGTCCTGTGGTCGTCTCGAGCCCACTGCTCCGACGGCCGCTGAGAGAGCTCGGGGAGACGAGACTGGCCAGGGCCATCGGGATCACTGAGATAACGATCGCCGGGATGATCTCCACCGGACGGTGGGCGCCCAGAGTCGCGGCAGCCGGCAGCCTGCTCGCGGCCGGCATGTTCACCGTCACGCTCAGTTTCCTGATCAGCACTCCGGAGGCGTGGCACCAGCGGGGCCGAGAGCCGAAGCTCTCGCCGGCCGGCCAATTTCTGATCAAGGACGTGGTGCTGCTGGGTGCTTCGCTGATCACCGCCGCGGACTCGCTGAGCAGAAACCGACGACCATAGCCTGTCACGGCTCCCCAGCCACAACGACACCGACGACTGACCTGGCCATCAGTCACGGCAAGCACCATTGCAGTACTACTAGTCTCCCTGGTACCGCTGTTCTCGCCATGGGTCTCCGTAGTTGTGGTAGCCGGCGCTCTCCCAGAAGCCGGGCACGTCGTTCCGCCTCAGCTCGATCTCGCGCACCCACTTCGCGGACTTCCACAGGTACAGGTGCGGGACCAGCAGCCGAGCGGGGCCACCGTGTTCGGGTGCCAGGTCGCTGCCCCCGTAGCCATAGACGATCCACGCTTTGCCGTCGACCAGGTCGGCGAGGGGGATGTTCGTGGTGTAGCCCCCGTACGAGGTGACGAGAACGTGCTCTGCCGACGTCTCCACGTCCGCGAGGAGAACGTCCAGGGACACGCCTTGCCATTCGGTGCCGAACTTCGACCACTTCGTCACACAGTGCAGGTCGACCGTCGGAGACTCCGCCGGGAGTGCCATCAGGCCTGACCAGTCCCACACGTGCCGCCTCCCGGCTTCAGTGGTCACGGACAGCTTCCAGTCGTCCTGCCGGATGCGGGGGGTAGGCCCGGCGGACAGCACCGGGAACCCGGTCGTCTCGTACTGTCCAGGTGGCAGCTTCGTGCCCGCCGACGGCCGTCGACCGTGGAAGCCGCGGGAGATGAACGCCATGCTCGCCGTCCCTGTTCGTCCGGGGTGGCCCCTGTGGGCCCTTCGTAGGTGAGCGCACGGACGGAGCGATTTCTTACCTCCGGCATCTCGGGAAGGTGACTACCTGAGGGCGCAGCCCGGGGGACGACTGCCAGGCCCCCCGGGGCGTGTGCGGCCGCGGTGCGAATCGCTTTGTCAGCGTTGCCCGCGCCGACGTAGTCGCCGCTGCATCAGCCCGCGGCGCTGAGATGTCCGCCGGCTATCAGCTGAGCTCGCAGCTTCTTACGGGCGTCGAACATCGTCTTGTAGAGCGCGTTGCGGTTCGTCTCCAGCTCACTGGCCAGCGCTTCCAGGGGGACTCCGTTGAGGACGGCGGTGAACACCTGCCGCTGGCGGGCGCTCAGTGTCTCGATTGCGTCACGCACAGCTTCGACCAGCTCTCGCGCCTGCCAGTGGCTGACGGGGTCGATACCGGAGTGGTCGGGCACTTGCGCCCATTCGTCCAAGTCGACCCGGGCATTTGAAGCACGCCAGAGATGGCGGCCCAGCTTGCTGGACACCTCAAGTACGACGAATCGGAACGCCCATGAGGTGAACCTGGCGTCGCCTCGAAATTCCCGAATTTTGCGTGTGATCCTCATCAGTGCGTCGGCGGCCGCCTGGTGGGCGAGGTCGTTCAGCTCGGGCCCGTTAATCCGGTAACGAGGACCCCGGCGAAACACTTCGCCCATGGCAATCCGCACCAGCATTTCATGCAGCCGCGTGCATGCCTGCTCGTACTGCGGCCCACGGCCGTCCTCGAGCACGTCCACCCAGGCGGCGGACTCCGGGTCGAGTTGCCCTCGGCCCTCGGCAGGTCGTGCGGCCGGGGCGCAGCCACTGCTTCCGGCACGTCCGTCCGGAGCCGAGTGGCACGTTCTTCTGACATTCGCAGAGTGCATGGCCTTCAATCCTCATATCATCTCGTGCGGACAAGCAAATCACGAGACTCATCTACAGGCCGTCTACGCGAAGTCGCTGTTTTTCTTTCGCCGTGCGCGCATCCCGAGATTTCACGGACGGGGGTTTTCGACGTATTTCAACGAGCAACTCGCGCGTCGCGGGGCGTGCCTTCCCGTACTGTCGCGGCCGGCTGGCGATCAGGCCGGTCCACGCGGGCCCGCGACCCTCCACGCCGGTGGCGGGCGGTCACGCGGTGTGCAGCCCGGACGTGCGCTGCTGCAGCAGCCAACGCAGTTGCCCCCGCCCCCTGTGGATGCGCGACATCACGGTGCCCACAGGGGTCCCCATCGTTTCCGCGATCTCGCGGTAGGAGAGACCCTCGACGTCTGCGAGGTACACGGCGAGGCGGCGCGGCGGGGAGATCTGGCGGAAGGCTGCTTGGAGGTCGGGATTCACGATGCGCTCCAGCGCTTCTGCCTCGGCCGACTTCGGCGCTCCGGAAGCATGGGGGCCAAGACGCGCCAGCTGCTCGTCGTCGACCTCGGAGAAGAGGCACAGATGCGGTCTGCACTGCTGTCCACGGCGGGTGGATATGTACTGATTGACCATGATCTTCTTCATCCAGGCCGCGAAGTTCGTGCCGGGTCGAAACCGGTCGAACGATGCATACGCGCGCGCGTACGCTTCCTGGAGCAGGTCTTCAGCGTCTGCTGCGTGGCGGGTCATGCGCCAGGCGGCGGCGTAGAGGGTGCGACGATGCGGGAGGGCTTCCTCTTCGAATCTCGCACGGCGCTCGGCGGGGCTCCCCCGCTGGCTGCTGGTGCCCGGTTCCGGTGGGAAATGCATCATTTTCACGGTCGCTTCCTCTCTCAACGCCCAGACCGCGCCGGCTGCGCCCGGCGTGCGGTGTCAGCCCGCTTCGGACCGTCCGGGGGTTGGCACCCGGCCCGGCTCTTCCTCAGCGGGCCTGGCGACCGGTCTGGGTACAGCGGGTGGGTCCGACCGGCCGCAACGCCTACCGAGGCTGCTTGACGCGTCTGACCTGGCGGCCGTGGCCGGGCCGAAAGTGCGGGAAGGGCGTATACCGTCCCGGCGACGGCGGGACTTCCGTGGATGCGCCCGTCCTGGGCGGGCCGACATACAACCTGCCGGGCCCGCTACGGAGGGACAGGAAGTCCTCCCCCGCTCATCGCCCCTTCGGTTTGGGCAGCTCGGACTCGCCCGTGTGCCGTGGCCGGGCCGGAGGACGGCGTGCTCAGGAGTCCTCTTGGGTGTCAGGCACCACATGGACAGCCGCCTCCTCGGCGGAAGCGGCACCGTTGTCGATGCCCACGTCCCGCGCCCAGTAGTCGTCGCCGTCGTAGCCTGCGGAGAGAACGTCCGTGTCCCAACCGAGGAGGCGTCCGGCGCGCTCGTAGCCGACCTGATCGTCGATGACCTCTCCGTCCGTGCCGATCGTGTCGCCCAGCCCGTCGCCCTCGTCCGAAGCACTGACTTCCGGCACCTCGCGCCTCAGCCGATGCGCGAGATCCTCGTGGGAGGCGCCCTCCCTCGCAATGACGCCCCAGTCGTTCACGGCGTGGGGCGTATCGGCGGGTGAGTACCCCCGGTCCAGGACATCCTCTCCCAGTTCGTCCTCGTCGTACTCCTCCTGCGAACGCAGGGGGTTCGAGTCGGCCAGGTCTTCGTAGGGCGGGACATTGTCGGGTGAAGTCATCACGGCCTCCAAGCCATCGGATCCCCGCGACCTCTCGGTACCGGCGCCTCGGTGACGGACCGGCGGGAGAACGCCATTCAAGCGGCCCGATGTCGACGAGGCGTCTACCCGGCATAGTCACCTGGGCGGCCGGCCATCGGCTCCAGGCGAGTGGTGAAGACGTCCCTGGGGCTCAGGGCTGCCCCGAGGAGCTTGGACCAGCCCTGGCCTCGTTGTTCCTCCCGTCTCCTGGAACGGTGCCGCCCGGTAGGGCGTGCGCCCCTTCGGGAACTGCTCGGTCCCGACCACTGGCCGTGGCAACGTCTCCGCAGGGTGCCTGTGACAACGACATGGATGCCGGCCCCTGCTCGCCCCAGGAACGGGCCGGCTTGCCCTGGTCGAGGAACCTCTGCCCCGCCTGCTCCCCTGCGTAGGCGGCCACGAGCCGGTTCCAGCTGTACCGGCCCGGGCCGATCTCCGCGACGAGGTGCGCTTGGGTGAGGCGCGACAAGGCCTGGCGGACCCGGCGCTCGGGCCGTCCGGCCAGGTCCGCAACCTGCGATGCCGCGAACTTGGGGTCCGGACAGGCGCTCAGGTCGCGGAAGAGTGCCGCTGTCTCGGTGTCGAGCAGGCGGTACGAGCGGGTAATGGACTCGCGGACGTCGAGCGTCTGGTCCTCGTCGCTCGCGAAGGCGTCCAGGGTGCTGTGCTCCGGTGCCTCGTACTCGTCGGCCAGGCTCGCCAGACGCAGCTGGGGTCGATACGCCGCGCGGGCGGCGACGTTGGCCAGGGCCAAGGGGAGCTGCCCGGCCAGCCGGATGATGCGGTCGACGGCCTCTGGTTCAGCTGCTGTCCTCGCCGCGCCGAGTCGGCGCGCGAGGAGGCTGCGTGCGTCCGTCTGGCTCAGGGGCATGAGTGTCAGGGGAAGTGCCTGGTAGGCAGCGACGAGCGCGTGCAGTTGTATGCGGCTGGTGACAAGGACCATGGAGCCGGGGCCTCCGGGGAGGAGATGCTTTATCTGGTCCGTGTTCCATGCGTTGTCGAGCAGGACGAGCACTCGGCGGTTGGCCAGCAAGCCGCGGAACATGAGCCCCCGTGCCTGCGCGGTCTCGGGCATGTCCTCGACGCGGACCCCCAACGACTGCAGGAAGTCCTCGAGCACCTGCGCGGGGTCCCGGGGCTCGGCCTCCGGTCCGGCTCCCTGCAGGTCTGCAAAGAGCTGGCCGTCCGGGAAGCGGTCAGCCAGACGGTGCGCGACGGTGGTGGCGAAAGCCGACTTGCCGACGCCGGCCAGTCCGCCGACCGTGCAGATGGCCACAGAGGACGACGCCTCAGCATCGGCGGCCAAGCGCTCGACCTGCTCCTGCTCTCTCTCACGGCCGACGAGGCTCGGCAGGGCGGCCGGGAGCTGAGCCGGGGCGTGCGGCGGGGGCGTCTCTAGCGCGCCCTTCGGGCGGTCGGCGGTTTGCGGGAGCTGGAGGAGCCCGGAGAGGATGCGCTCGTGCACTTGCTGCAGTTCCGGGGACGGGCTGACGCCGAGGCGTTGACGCAGCAGGTGACTGGTCGTGTGGTAGATCGTCAGCGCCTCGGACTGCCGGCCGGCGCCGTAGAGCGCAGTCATGAGGAGGCCGCATAGGCGCTCTCGAAGCGGGTGCTCGACAAGCAGAGCGGACAGTTCCGCGGCGGCCTCGGCGTAGTGCCCTCTGTCCACTTCGCAGGCGAGCTGCTCCTCCGCACAGGCGAGGCGCATCTCGCCGAGGACGCAGCGCTGCTGGTCCGCGAACGGCCCCGGTACCCCGGCGAGGGCCACTCCTTTCCACATCTCGAGGCCCTCGGTCAGCAGGCTCGCCGCAGACTCCAGGTCGCCGGTGCTACGCGCCTCCCTCGCCCTTGCCACCGTCTCCTTGAATCTGTTCAGGTCCAGAGCGTCCGGTTGGATGTGCAGCAGGTAGCCCCCGTCGACCAGGCTCACGGAGCTGTCACTCTGCTCCCCCAGTGCCTGCCTGAGCCTGTAAACGTACGTGCGCACGGAGCCTACGGCCGACGGTGGGGCCTCGTCGCCCCACACGTCGTCCACCAGCTTCGAGAGACTTACGGGCTTGCCCGCCCTGAGCAACAGCGAAGCGAGCACGGCGCACTGCCTCGGCTGACCAGCTCCGGCCTCACTCCCCTGCCTGTGGAGCCGGACCGGGCCGAGCACTGAGAACTGGACACCTGCATGCATAGTGCCTACCGCCCTGAAGATCCTTGTGAGACTTGACTGCTTGGCTGTCCGCAAGGGACCGCTCTCCCAAACGTACAGCAGATCGGCGAATTTTCAGGACTAAATGGTCCCGTCTGTACGGAGGGGACCTGCCTCTTGCGCAGAGGGCCGCCCTTCCCGGCCGGCGGCTTGGGTTACATGCGGGCACAGAGCGTGCGGACGAAGGCATCCTCACGCCGCCCCATCCCCGCCCGGGCCGCCTCCGCCGGCCGGGAGACGGCGAAGTCCAGTCCGGCACGGAAACCGCGACGCAATCACCTGCGGCGCCAGACCAGGGCTTCTCGGCGCCACCTCACCCAAACGGCTTGGACACGCTGGGCTGCGCCACGGCCAGGTCGTCCAGCAGCAGCTTGCGCCGGTCGTGTGGTGTACAGACGCGGCAGTGACCAGAACGGCCAGGACGCGGCCATCTGCGATCAGGTGCCGTTTGCGTCCTTCGGCCTTCTTGCCGGCGTCGGTGCCCTGGCCGGCCTCGGCGGCGTTAGCCAAGGTCTTCACGCTCTGCGCGTCGCCCACGGCCGCAGTCGGCTCTGCACTGCGGCCGTGGGCCCGGCGGGTCTTGTCTCGTAACGGGTCGTAGACCGGCCGCGCGGTGCCGTCGATCTCCCACTTGGCGTAGTAGTCGTACACGGACCTGCAGGGCGGGAAGTCGTGCGACACGTACTCCCACGGGGTGCCGGTGCGGTTGACGCAGGGGATGGCGCTGCCGATCTCCCGCAGGTCGTGAACCCGAGCCGCCGTTCCGTGGCCGGTCCGTCCGGCCCGCCGGAGATGCCCTCTAAGCGTCCTCCCGTGCCCCGGCCGGCGGATCGCCGTCCTCGGCAAGCACGACATACGCCTTGACGTGGCCGATCGCCATGTCCAGAGCGATCCTCATGGGTTTGACGTCCTGGGCCGTCTGAGCAAGGAGGTAGCCGCCTTGAAGGGCGGCCATGAGGCTGGTCGCGAGCTCTCCCGCGTCCGCGTCTGCGCGGAGGACTCCGGAGTCCTTCATTCGCTCGAGCCCGGCCTCGAGCAGGCCCTCCCAGGTGTCGAAGTGCCGGGCGATCGCCTTACGCGCCTCTTCGTCCTGATCGGCCAGCTCGCTTGCAAGGGAGCCGAGCGGGCAGCCGTACGCTCCGTTTCGGAGCGCGTTGCGTTCGATCAGTGCGTCGCGCCAGCGCTCCAGCCCGCGGAGAGAGCTGAGCCGCTGCAGTTGCTGGTGCTGACGTTCGAGCACTTCCGCGGCCTGCAACGCGACAACGTCGCGCACCAGCGCATCCTTGTCAGGGTAGTGACGGTAGAGCTGGGATTTGCTCGTGCCGCTTGCCGCCCTGATCTCGTCGAGGGTCGTGGAAGAGACGCCCTTGACGTACATCATGTCAGCGGCGGCCCTCAAAATGCGCTCTCGAGTCGCCCGCCCACGCTCAGTCAGCCGGGAGTTGTTCTTGTCGCGCGCATGTTCCGCCACATTGGTCAAATTACCAGTGCGAACGCCAACAGGAGCCAGAAAGGACGTTAAAGTCCTTTTTTAATGGCCCCCGCCCCCTCCTCCGGGGCCAGGGGCACAGGACCGGCGGCAGCGAGGAGCCGCGGCGGGGGTGCTCTCCCCGCGTCGAGCCAGTCCCGGACGGGCCCTCTCACCTGACCTCGGCGAAGCCGACGTGCGCGAGCTGGAAGCGTGGGGATCAGGTTCACCGACGGCGGAGATGGTGGGGACGTTGGTGCGTATGTACTCGTCGACGAGAACGTTGCCGCAATCCGAGGCAACTCCGGCCTCCTCGTAGCCCAGACCCTGGGAGACCGGCACTGCGGCCGACGGCCACGAGCAGGGCCCCGGCCTCGAACTCCTTGCCGTCGGCGAGGGTGACCTTTGCCCCCGGACAGGCTGCGGGAGATCGCGAAGCCGCTGGTCCCGCCGTCGAAGGTGTGCCCACAGGCCGGCGGGACGCAGGACACACCTGATGAGACGCTGTTCGCGGCCATCATCTACGTGCTGGCCAGCGGCTGCGCCTGGCGGGCTCTGCTGCCCTGCATCGGTCGGCCGCTTCGGATCTTCGGGGGCCAAGCCGAGGGTCTGTTTGAACAGGCGGAAGGTGTGCTCGATGTCGAAGCGCCGCAGGTATGCCTGCCAGAGGCGGCCGATGTAGGTGGCGCGTCGGTGCCAGACCACCACAGCCCGACCGGCTTGGGGGGTTGCTCCACTGGGCAGGTGGGCGATGTCCACGCGGATCACCGCAGGGTGCCCGCCGTCTCCGCGCACAGGACGTAGTCCCACCTCCGACGCCCTCCCGTCTGAGCCTGCTCCGCTGGATTTCGGACAGGGCCGCAAAGGGCGTAAGGAGTCCGCGGGCCGTGCAGCTAACCACTGTGGGCGCTGCACGGCCGCTGTCGCGGCGCCCCGAGCCGCAGCGCACGGTGCCGGCCGGACACGGCCAGGTCGAAAGAGCGCGGGTCCATGCGTTCGGCCCGTTGTATCCGGACGGCGGAATCAGCAGGAGGGCAACACGTCATGGCACAGCAGAGAGCAATACTGGCAGGCGGGTGCTTCTGGGGCATGCAGGAGCTGTTTCGGGCGCTGGACGGCGTGGTCTCGACGCGTGTCGGCTATACGGGGGGCGAGACGGCGAACCCGACCTACCGCAACCACGGCAGCCACGCGGAGGCCATCGAGATCACCTACGACCCGGCGCGGACAGACTACCGGGCGCTCCTCGAGTTCTTCTTCCAGGTGCATGACCCCACCACGCTGAACCGGCAAGGCAACGACGTCGGCTTGAGTTACCGGTCGGCCATCTTCTATCTCGATGATCAGCAGCGGCGCGTCGCAGACGCCACGATCGCGGAGGTCGACGCCTCCGGCCTGTGGCCGAGGAAGGTCGTCACGGAGGTGACGCCCGCCGGTGCCTTCTGGGAGGCCGAGCCAGAGCACCAGGACTATCTGCAGCGCTATCCGTACGGGTACACCTGCCACCGCATCCGCCCGGAATGGCGGCTGCCCAAGGTCTCTTAAAACCGTGGCATGACGCGGTTGCCTCGGCGGCGCGTCGCCTCGAGCGCCGGCAGGGTCTGGCTGACCCAGTGGCCCAGCCGTGAGGAACAAGGCCGGCAGGGAGCGGAGGTGCCGGGGTCGCGCACGAGCTGTGCGGCAGCAGCGCTGTCGGTCCCGGACGCCCTCCGCACGAGGCCAACGTCCTTCCCCGCGTGCGGCTGGACATCAAGACAGGGGGCACATGGTCCGTGGACGACGACGGCCGCTTCTGCTCGTTGTGGACGAGGGCAGGATCGTCGGCCTCCGGTTCTGGGACCTCGGGGCCGGGCTGGCCGCTCGAAGCATCCCGGCAACTCGCCGAGCGCTCGCCGGCTTCGCCCTGGAGGGGTGAGACAGGCTTGGGCACCTGACGTTTCGGGCCGGAGGGCGGCTTCCCTCCCACGGAAGCGCATCGCGTCTCATACGCTTCGGATGACCAGCACAGCCACGTCGTCGAGGTGATCCACCGCAGCCACCGCGTCGAGTATCCGGTCCGCGGTCGCCTCGACGCCGAGCCGATCCTGGAGGGCTCGACCGGCCAGCGCTCCCGCTCGCTCCAGTCCGACGTCCAGGGTCAGGCGCGGCCCTTCGACCACACCATCGGTGACCATGACCAGCGCGGTGCCCTCTTCCAAAGTGAAGGTCTCCTCTGGGTACTCCGTGCCAGGCACGATGCCCAGGACCGGCCCGGCGGGAAGCGTGCGGATGGTGTGGCTGCCGTCGTCGCGTGCGTGGAGCAGTGGCACATGGCCTGCGCTGGTGCCGATGACCTGTCCGTCACGCGGATCGAGGTGCAGCAGGGTGCAGCTTGCGAAGCGTGGCGGTGCATCACGACGAGCAACTCGTTGGTACGCGTCAGCACCGTTCCCGGCTCGGGCTCGTGGGCGGCGATCGCACGCATGGACGAGCGCACCTGGCCCATGAAGACCGCGGCATCCACGTCGTGTCCTTGAGCACCGCCGATTTCCAGTGCGACCGCACCGTCGGGTAGGAAGAACGCGTCATACCAGTCTCCGCCGATGTCCAGCCCATCCCGGCTGGGCAGATAGCGGGCGGCGATCTCCAGGCCTGGGAGGTGCTCCGGCAGCGTCGGGAGCATGCTCTCTTGGAGCGCCATGGACAGCTCGACGTGGGCTTGTTGCAACCTGATGGCCTTCAGGGCCTGGCCTGCCAATTCGGCCAGAGTCGTCATGAAGGCGAGCTTCTCTGGGGACGGAGGGTGCTCACCGTCGTACGTCACCGCCCAGGCCCCGAGCGGCCGGTCGCCCACCGGGCTGAGGGGGGTGATCGAAAGGGCGGTGCCGGGGACGGGGTGCGGCAGGGACAGACCGTCATCATCCAGCCACCGGCGAGCAAGCTCCTCGTGGTTGCGGAAGAACTGCGCCTGACCGGTACGGATCACGTAGGGCAACGGCCGGTCCTCATCCAGCGACAGGCCGAGCAGAGCATCAACCTCCCACGTGGGGATCCCGGCATCCGAGGAGACCCGCAATCGACCATCGTCGACGACGGCGAAGAGGGCGCCGGAACCTCCGACGGCCGCGGCGAGCCGGGCCAGGACAACCTGCTGCAGTTCCTGCTCGGTGGCGACGGTGAACAGGGCGGAGGAGAACGCGGTGATCCCGTCGGCACGCTCCCGCTCCGCGCTCACCTCGGCCAGCATCTCCTGGCGGTGCGCCTCCGACTGGGTGTCGTCACGGATCACCGCGAAGACCCGTTCGGGCCCGCCGTATCCCAACTGGATCCGGCGGGTCTGACCTGCGAGGACACGCCAGCCATCGTGCTCGGTGCGGAACCGCGACCTGATCCACGGGGACTGGGCGGCGGACGAGCGCACAAGCCGCTGCACGTCCTTCCGGTCATCAGGGTGCACTCGCCTGATCACCTTGGACAGGGGCACCACCGAACCCTGTGGGAAGAGCGTGGCCACGGTGGGCGCGCCACCCAGCCACTCCACCTGGTGTTCATCGGGGGAACACATCCAGAGGCCGAGGCCGGCATCCTTCGCCGCAAGCTGGAATGGGATCAGCAGACCACCGAGGTCGTGCCTCGCGTCCAACGAATGCACCCACACAAGCCGCTCGCCGCTCGGGGGATCCGTCACCGGTTGCGCCTCGACGAGGCAGACCACAGATGCGGTGCTTGAGCCGGGGAATTCCAGCACACGCATCGCAAGCATCATCGGCGTGGCCCCGTACGTCAGCAGGCTCTCCGCCGGAATGCGCTGCTCCTCGGAGAGTAGATCAACAAAGCCATGACCCACGCACTGTTCCAACGGCCTGCCCAGTGCGGTGGCCATCGCGGCGTTGAGGGAGCGGATGACGCCGTCCAGGGTCAAAAGAGCCGACGGTGCAGCCTTCCGAAGGAGTTCGTCCGAGGTGTCCATGCGCCGCTCCCTGACCATCGTCGAGCGATATGACCTCGTCGTCCTGCAACAACATTATCCGGCCCGCCGCGCCGGCGAGGACCTCGCGGCTGAGCACGACACCTGCGTCGGCGAGGCGAAGAGGGGCAGGATGACGTACGGGGCGTGGGCCGGCTGAAGTCGCTCGTCGACGAGATGGATCCGCGCAGGCTCTTCGCAGCGGCGCGGGCGTACTCCGTGTCGGCCGACCGGCGGAAGGTGCGAGCGAGTTCCATCGCGTGCTCGGCGTCCTGCGGCATTGGCGATTCGCCGGGTGGAGCAAGTGCGATCGCGACGCCCGCGAACCATCGACCCGACTGCGCAGACGGCGCCGTGCACGAGGACGCTCTGCCCCGCCTGAAGGCGGCCGTGCTCGGACAGCCCCTGGCAGCGGTCGGGCCCGGCATCGGCAGGGCCGCGCCCACCGTACAGTCGACGTCGGCCAGCATCGGCGCGAAGTCACGCGCCTCGATCGCCACATACTCCGCCAGGGTGCCGCCCCGATGCCCGTCCGCGAGGCCGAACACCCGCCGGCCCACCGACAGCCCCGTCGTGCCATAGCCGAGAGCGCTGACGACTCCGGCCGGCTATTGCCCGGGAATCGACGGCGTCCGGTCGCGGCCGAAGCGATCGGTCCAGGTCGAGAACCACGTCAGCTCACCCGGCGTACATCCCGGCGCATGCACCTGAGCAACGACGTCGTTCAGCGCTGCCAGCGGCTCGGGCCGCTCCACGAGCGTCATCCCGGCCGTTCCCGCGGCCTGGTCCGTCACCACAATCCCCTTCATCCGGCTCCTCTGATCGACAGGGGTGAGGCGCGAGGGCGTCGAGGAACAGACGCAACAGCGAAATCCCGGTAACGCGGCGCGAAGGATCGGCGCTCATCAGATAGGTGCAGAGGCAATCCGGTCGACCTTCTCAGGATGCCCGGCGGCGTAGGCACGCTGGACGAAGCGGCCGACGTCCTGGAGCTGAGAAAGCACGGCCCGTACGACGAGCCGGTGGTGCTGCTGAACACGGCGGGCATTCACGCCGGTTGATACTCCAGCTCCGGCGAATGGACGAGCAGGGGTTCCTGCCGGTGCCCCTTGGAGAGCTGGTCTTCGTCGCCGACACGGCCGCCAGGGCACTC
>NZ_JBSHAY010000062.1:0-28245 GCF_053611725.1 Streptomyces sp. NPDC054783
CCCCGCCGGCCGCCGGCCACGAGGGCGCTCCACTCAGGGCCACCCGCACCCGGCGACGAAAGCCGCACCGGTCCGGCCGCCGTCAGGCCCCTGTCCCCGGCGGGCCACCGTCGGGACATCCCCCGCACGCCCCGCGAACACCCGGAATCCACCCCCCCGGAATCCGGCGGTGACCCCCTGCGTTGCACAGGAGGACGGTCCTCACTTCCGCCTGAAGGCGATGACCAGCCGCAGGATCGCTACCATGGGGTCTCCGGAGCCTGACCGGGGGACCCGGATCGCGCACGAGGAGCCCTCTTGCCAGACGAGGCCCAGCACCTGACCGCCGCAAAGCCCGAGTCCGTCTCGGCCGCCGCGGCGAAGCCCGCGCCGCACGTGTCCAACGCGAAGAACGACACCCGCGGGCCGATCGAGCACGCCCAGTCCGCGCCCGTCGAGAAGGCTGCGGAGGCCTCACGTCCCAAGCCGGCCCCGCCCGAGCGCCCGGCCCAGCCGCCCGTGGTGCGCCCGCCCGTCGTCCAGCCCGGCCGCACCGGCTCCTCCAACCGCGTCCGTGCCCGCCTGGCCCGCCTCGGCGTGCAGCGCGCCAACCCCTACAACCCGGTTCTCGAGCCACTGCTGCGGATAGTGCGCAGCAATGATCCGAAGATCGAGAACTCGACGCTCCGCCAGATCGAGCGCGCCTATCAGGTCGCCGAGCGCTGGCACCGCGGGCAGAAGCGCAAGAGCGGCGACCCGTACATCACGCACCCGCTGGCCGTGACCACGATCCTCGCCGAGCTGGGAATGGATCCGGCCACGCTCATGGCGGGGCTGCTGCACGACACCGTCGAGGACACCGAGTACGGCCTCGAGCAGCTGCGCCGCGACTTCGGCGACACGGTCGCCCTGCTCGTCGACGGCGTCACCAAGCTGGACAAGGTCAAGTTCGGTGAGGCCGCGCAGGCCGAGACCGTGCGCAAGATGGTCGTGGCGATGGCCAAGGACCCGCGTGTCCTGGTCATCAAGCTCGCCGACCGCCTGCACAACATGCGCACCATGCGCTACCTCAAGCGCGAGAAGCAGGAGAAGAAGGCGCGCGAGACCCTCGAGATCTACGCGCCGCTCGCCCACCGCCTCGGCATGAACACCATCAAGTGGGAGCTGGAGGACCTCGCGTTCGCGATCCTCTACCCCAAGATGTACGACGAGATCGTACGGCTGGTGGCCGAAAGGGCGCCGAAGCGTGACGAGTACCTGGCCATAGTGACGGACGAGGTCCAGGCCGATCTGAGGGCCGCTCGGATCAAGGCGACCGTCACCGGCCGCCCGAAGCACTACTACAGCGTCTACCAGAAGATGATCGTGCGGGGCCGCGACTTCGCCGAGATCTACGACCTGGTGGGCATTCGCGTCCTCGTCGACACCGTCCGCGACTGTTACGCCGCCCTCGGCACCGTGCACGCGCGATGGAACCCGGTCCCCGGCCGGTTCAAGGACTACATCGCGATGCCCAAGTTCAACATGTACCAGTCGCTGCACACGACGGTCATCGGCCCCAACGGCAAGCCGGTCGAACTGCAGATCCGCACCTTCGACATGCACCGCCGCGCCGAGTACGGCATCGCCGCGCACTGGAAGTACAAGCAGGAGGCCGTCGCCGGCGCCTCCAAGGTCCGTACGGACGCGCCCAGGACGTCCGCGAAGGACAAGGACGCCATCAACGACATGGCGTGGCTGCGGCAACTGCTGGACTGGCAGAAGGAGACCGAGGACCCGGGCGAGTTCCTGGAGTCCCTGCGCTTCGACCTGTCCCGCAACGAGGTCTTCGTCTTCACCCCCAAGGGCGATGTCATCGCCCTGCCCGCCGGAGCCACCCCCGTGGACTTCGCGTACGCCGTCCACACCGAGGTCGGCCACCGCACCATAGGAGCGCGGGTCAACGGCAGGCTCGTACCGCTCGAATCCACCCTGGACAACGGCGACTTGGTGGAGGTCTTCACCTCCAAGGCACCCGGCGCCGGACCGTCCCGCGACTGGCTCGGCTTCGTCAAGTCCCCGCGTGCCCGCAACAAGATCCGGGCCTGGTTCTCCAAGGAGCGCCGGGACGAGGCGATCGAGCAGGGCAAGGACGCGATCGTCCGGGCGATGCGCAAGCAGAACCTGCCGATCCAGCGCATCCTCACCGGCGACTCCCTCGTCACGCTCGCCCACGAGATGCGCTACTCGGACATCTCCGCGCTCTACGCGGCGATCGGGGAGGGGCATGTCTCCGCGCAGAACATCGTGCAGAAGCTCGTCCAGGCCCTGGGCGGCGAGGAAGCCGCCACCGAGGAGATCGACGAGGCGGTCCCGCCGTCCCGCAGTCGCGGCCGCAAGCGCCGCTCCAGTGCCGACCCGGGTGTCGTGGTCAAGGGCGTCGACGACGTGTGGGTCAAGCTGGCCCGCTGCTGCACGCCCGTACCGGGCGACCCGATCATCGGGTTCGTCACGCGCGGCAGCGGCGTATCGGTTCACCGCAGCGACTGCCTGAACGTCGAGTCGCTGTCCCGTGAGCCGGAGCGGATCCTCGACGTCGAGTGGGCGCCGACCCAGTCCTCGGTCTTCCTGGTCGCCATCCAGGTCGAGGCGCTGGACCGTTCACGCCTGCTGTCGGACGTCACCCGTGTCCTGTCCGACCAGCACGTCAACATCCTCTCGGCGGCCGTCCAGACCTCCCGCGACCGGGTGGCCACCTCCCGGTTCACCTTCGAGATGGGCGACCCCAAGCACCTCGGCCACGTCCTGAAGGCCGTACGGGGCGTAGAGGGCGTGTACGACGTCTACCGCGTGACCTCGGGACGCACCCGGTCGTAGCCACGCGTCGGCAGAGGCCACCGCGAGCAACGCAACTGGCCCCGATCCAGACGGACCGGGGCCAGAACCGCAACATCTTCAGCGAGCTGCTAGCCGCCGAACTCCTGGAGGCCCTTCAGAGCCTGGTCCAGCAGAGCCTGGCGGCCCTCCAGCTCGCGCTCCAGCTTGTCGGCCTTGGCAGCGTTGCCCTGGGCGCGGGCCTGCTCGATCTGCGCCCTCAGCTTGTCCACGGCAGCCTGCAGCTGACCGGTCAGACCCTCCGCACGCGCGCGTGCCTCCGGGTTCGTCCGGCGCCACTCGGCCTCCTCGGCCTCCTGGATCGCCCGCTCGACCGAGTGCATCCGGCCCTCGACCTTGGGACGCGCGTCCCGCGGGACGTGGCCGATGGCCTCCCAGCGCTCGTTGATCGAGCGGAAGGCGGCCCGCGCGGACTTCAGATCGCCGATCGGCAGGAGCTTCTCGGCCTCCCCGGCCAACTCCTCCTTCAGCTTCAGGTTCTCCGACTGCTCCGCGTCCCGCTCGGCGAACACCGAGCTGCGAGCGGCGAAGAACACGTCCTGGGCGCCCCGGAAGCGGTTCCACAGGTCGTCCTCGTGCTCGCGCTGGGCGCGGCCCGCGGCCTTCCACTGCGCCATCAGCTCGCGGTAGCGGGCCGCCGTCGGGCCCCAGTCCGCCGAACCGGACAGCGCCTCGGCCTCGGCGACCAGCCGTTCCTTGGTCCGGCGGGCCTCCTCGCGCTGGGCGTCCAGCTGCGCGAAGTGCGCCTTGCGCCGCTTGGAGAACGCCGACCGGGCGTGCGAGAAGCGGTGCCACAGCTCGTCGTCCGACTTGCGGTCCAGGCGCGGCAGACCCTTCCAGGTGTCCACCAGCGCCCGCAGCCGCTCACCGGCCGCCCGCCACTGGTCGGACTGCGCCAGCTGCTCCGCCTCGGTGACCAGGTCCTCCTTGGCCCTGCGGGCCTCGTCGGACTGCTTGGCCCGCTGCTGCTTGCGCTCCTCGCGGCGTGCCTCGACGGTCGCCACCAGCTTGTCCAGCCGCTTGCGCAGCGCGTCCAGATCACCGACCGCGTGGTGCGCGTCCACCTGCTCCCGCAGGTGGTCGATCGCGGCCATGGCGTCCTTCGCCGACAGGTCGGTGGTCTGCACTCGCTTCTCGAGGAGGCCGATCTCGACAACCAGGCCCTCGTACTTGCGCTCGAAGTAGGCCAACGCCTCCTCAGGGGAGCCGGCCGCCCAGGAACCGACGACCTGCTCGCCGTCGGCCGTACGCACGTACACGGTCCCCGTCTCGTCGACGCGGCCCCACGGGTCGCTGCTCACAGCGCCTCCTCCACATGATGCCTGCGGGGGGCCTCGGCACCCCCGGCATCGTCCACAGTTTCGTCACGGCCAACATAGGCGACCAGCGGGTTGCCTGTCCGCATCCAGCGCGACCGAAATTCCGCAGATGGCCGTCTTGGGCTTCAGGTCGCTGTCAGGACTTCGTCACCGTAGCCTTGTTGATCACGACGGTGGCGTTGGGAGCGGTGTTGCCCGAGGTCGGATCGGCCGCCTGGGCACCCGCGGCGGCGATCTTCTGCAGCACCTTCATGCCGGCGTCCGACACCGTGCCGAACGGCGTGTAACTGGGCGGCAGCGGGCTGTCCTTGTAGACCAGGAAGAACTGGCTGCCGCCGGTGTGCTTCTGACCGGTGTTGGCCATCGCCACCGTGCCCGCCGGGTACGTGTTGCCCTTCAGGCTCTTGTCCTTCAGGTTCTCGTCCGGGAGCGTGTAGCCCGGCCCGCCCATGCCGGTGCCCTGCGGGTCGCCGCACTGGAGCACATAGATACCGGTCGTGGTCAGCCGGTGGCACTTGGTGTGGTCGAGATAGCCCTGGCCCGCCAGGAAGCCGAACGAGTTCACCGTGTGCGGGGCCGCCGCCGTCTTCAGCGCGATGTCGATGTCACCGCACGTCGTGGCGAGCTTCATCGAGTACTTCGCCGACGTGTCGATCGTCATCGCCGGCTCCTTCTTCCAGCTCAGCTTCTTCACCGAGCCGGCCGCCGGCTTCGCGCACGGGTCCGGGGCCTTGCTGGTCGGCGTGGCGCTGGGCTTGACGTCGGCGGCGGTGTTGGTCTTCTTGCCGTCGCCCTTCAGCACATCGGTCGTGTACAGCACGACACTGCCGATCACGACCACGCCCAGTACCGACGCGATCACGGAGTTGCGCAAGCGGGCCTTGCGGCGCGCCTGCGTACGCCGCTGCTGCTGCCGCAAGAACTTCTCCCGGGCGAGCTGACGCCGCCGCTGCTCCTGGCTGACCACCGGGTTCTCTCCTCATGCGTGTCGTGTGTCGACCGGTACGCGTGCGTGCTCGTGAGCCGACCGCTGTGTGTAGCCCCGTACGGTATATGGGTTCGCTGAGGAAACGGCAGCGCCGGTAGGCTCTGGACCACAGCTTGTGGCCACCCGTATCGACACAACGAAGGACGATCGTGCTCATTGCCGGGTTCCCCGCCGGGGCCTGGGGGACGAACTGTTATCTCGTCGCCCCCGCCGCCGGTGAGGAGTGTGTGATCATCGACCCCGGCCACCAGGCCGCCGAAGGCGTCGAGGAAGCACTGAAGAAGCATCGGCTCAAGCCCGTCGCCGTCGTCCTCACCCACGGGCACATCGATCACGTGGCCTCGGTCGTCCCGGTCTGCGGCGCGCACGACGTGCCGGCCTGGATCCACCCCGAGGACCGCTACATGATGAGCGACCCCGGGAAGGCGCTCGGCCTGTCCATCGGAACGCCCCTGATGGGCGAGCTGACCGTGGGGGAGCCGGACGACGTCCGCGAGCTGACGAACGGCAGCACCCTCGAACTGGCCGGTCTGGAGTTCTCCGTCGCGCACGCGCCGGGCCATACCAAGGGGTCGGTGACCTTCAGGATGCCCGAGACCGCCGACATCCCGTCGGTGTTCTTCTCGGGGGATCTGCTGTTCGCCGGCTCCATCGGACGCACCGATCTGCCGGGCGGATCCATGGAGGACATGCTCGAGTCGCTGGCCCGCGTGTGCCTGCCGCTCGACGACTCCACCGTGGTGCTGTCCGGTCACGGCTCCCAGACGACCATCGGCCAGGAGCGCGCCACCAACCCGTATCTGCGGCAGGTGGCCGCCGGCCAGGGAGCGGACGCCGACGCTCCCCGACGAGGAATGTGACGAGAATTTCAGTGAGCACTTTCAAGGCCCCCAAGGGCACGTACGACCTGCTGCCCCCGGACAGTGCCAAGTTCCTGGCCGTCCGCGAGGCGATCGCCGCGCCCCTCAGGAACTCCGGCTACGGCTACATCGAGACGCCCGGTTTCGAGGACGTGGAGCTGTTCGCGCGCGGCGTCGGTGAGTCCACCGACATCGTGACCAAGGAGATGTACGTCTTCGAGACGAAGGGCGGCGACAAGCTGGCCCTGCGCCCGGAGACGACCGCCCCCGTGCTGCGGGCGGTCCTGGAGGCCAACCTGCACAAGACGGGCAACCTCCCGGTGAAGGTCTGGTACTCGGGCTCGCAGTACCGCTACGAGCGCCCGCAGAAGGGCCGTTACCGGCACTTCTCCCAGGTCGGCGCCGAGGCGATCGGCGCGGAGGACCCGGCGCTGGACGCCGAGCTGATCATCCTGGCCGACCAGGCGTACCGCTCGCTGGGGCTGCGTGACTTCCGGATCCTGCTGAACAGCCTCGGCGACAAGGAGTGCCGTCCGGTGTACCGGGCAGCGCTGCAGGAGTTCCTGCGCGGCCTCGACCTGGACGAGGACACCCGCCGGCGCGTCGACATCAACCCGCTGCGGGTCCTCGACGACAAGCGCGAGTCGGTGCAGAAGCAGCTGACCGGCGCCCCGCTGCTGCGCGACTACCTGTGCGACGCCTGCAAGGCGTACCACGAGGAGGTCCGCGAGCTGATCACGGCGGCGGGGGTGTCGTTCGAGGACGACCCGAAGCTGGTCCGCGGCCTGGACTACTACACCCGCACCACCTTCGAATTCGTGCACGACGGTCTGGGCTCGCAGTCGGCGGTGGGCGGCGGCGGCCGCTACGACGGACTGTCCGAGATGATCGGCGGCCCCGCGTTGCCGTCGGTCGGCTGGGCCCTCGGCGTCGACCGCACGGTGCTCGCCCTGGAGGCGGAGGGCGTGGAGCTGGACCTCCCGTCCACGACGTCGGTCTACGCCGTCCCGCTCGGCGAGGAGGCCCGCCGGGTGCTCTTCGCGAAGATCACCGAGCTGCGCAAGGTCGGCATCTCGGCGGACTTCTCCTACGGCGGCAAGGGCCTGAAGGGCGCCATGAAGAACGCCAACCGCAGCGGGGCGCGGTACGCGGTCGTGGCCGGCGAGCGCGACCTCGCCGAGGGCGTCGTCCAGCTCAAGGACATGGAGTCCGGCGAGCAGACGGCGATCGGTGTGAACGAGATCGTGGCGGAACTGGAGTCCCGCCTGGGCTGAGTTCAGCGACGACAAGAGGGCGCCGGGCATTCCCGGCGCCCTCTCACTGTTCCAGCAGCCCGTGCCGCATGGCGCTGGTGACCGCCGCTGTCCGGCCGTCGACTTCCAGCTCGTCGAAGATGCGCAGCAGTTGGGTCTTCACGGTCGACTCCCCGATGCTGCGTCGATGTGCGGCTACCGCCGCGTGGGGCGTCGGCCGATCCCCGCGTTCGTGCAGCCCTCCGCCACCAGCCGGAGCACCGCCGTCTCCCGCTCCGACAGCCGGGGGAGTTCCGGTTCGGCGCGGGGTCGGTCGACCAGGCGGGCCGCCGCCGAGGGGGCGAGTACGGTCTTGCCGCGTGCTGCCGCCCGTACCGCGTCCGCCGGTTCCCGCCGGGGCAGGTCCTTGAGCAGGTAGCCCGCGGCGCCCGCCTCCACGGCCCGCAGGATGTCCCGGTCCGTCTCGTACGTCGTCAGCCCGATCACCCGGCAGGGCAGCCCGGACGCGACGGCCCGGACCGGCCACACCGGGTGCTCGGCGTCCAGCAGCATGACCTGCGTGGCCACCCGGGCCACCGCGAAGAACACGTCCCAGCAGGATCGAACGGTCCCTGGCGTGGGCTCCGTCGGCGCGGTCACCCGTCACCCCTCGCGCCGGTCCTTCCACCGGAAGGTCAGCAGGCACAGCGCCAGTCCGCCGACGCACCACGCGCCCAGCACCAGCGCGATCCGCCCGAACTCCCAGGCGTGCGCCTGCTCCAGGACCTTCGCCGAGTCGGGCAGGAACACGCCCCGCAGGCCCTGGCACAGCCACTTCAGCGGGAACAGGGCGCCGATGTCGAGCATCCAGCCGGGAATGGTGTCGACGGCGATGTAGACCCCGGACAGGAACTGGAGCACCAGGAAGGGCAGGACGACCACGGAGCTCGCGCTCTTCGCCGACTTCGGCACCGAGCTGATCGCGATGCCGAGCAGCGCGCACGCGGTGAGGCCCAGCACGAAGATCCACGCGAAGTCGAACCAGCGCCCGGGGTCGGACGGCAGGTGGACGTCGTAGAACGCCGTGCCGACGGCCAGCAGGATCGCGGTCTCCAGGACGGCGGTGGACAGAACCAGCCAGCTTGCCCAGGAAGTAGGCCGCAGGCGGCATCGGGGTGCCGCGCAGCCGCCGCAGCACCGTCTCGTCCCGTTCGACCGCGATCGAGATGCCGAGCGACTGGAAACTCGTCGACATGATCCCGGAGGCCGTCATCGCGGGTACGTACAGCTGGGAGGCGGTGATTCCGGTGTGCCCGACGTGGTCGCGGAAGATCGACGCGAACAGGAACAGGAACACCACCGGGAAGGCGAAGGTGAACACCACCTGCTCGCGCAGCCGGAAGAACTGCCTGATCTCCAGTCCGCCCCGCAGCAGCCCGAGCCGCCAGGCGCCGGGCAGGGATCCGGTGGAGTCGTGGGCGGTGGCCCGTACGGCGGTCGTGGTCATCGGGCGGCCTCCTGACCGGTCAGCCGGAGGTAGACGTCCTCCAGGGTGGGGCGGGTCACGGTCAGTCCGGGTATCTCGCCGTCGAAGCGGTGCAGGAGCGCGGCGACGGTCCGGGTCGGCGTGCCCGTGAGCTCCGTGCGTGGCGAGCCGTCGGTGTCCCGCCAGGCGACCGTGGCCTCACCGCCGTACCGCCCGCGCAGCTCGTCGGGTGTGCCCCCGGCGACGACCCGGCCCTCGGCGACGATCGCGAGCCGGTCCGCGAGGGTTTCGGCCTCCTCCAGGTAGTGCGTGGTGAGCAGGATCGTCGTGCCCTCGTCGGCGAGCAGCCGGATCAGGTCCCAGAACCGGCGCCGGGCGGCCGGGTCGAAGCCGGTGGTCGGTTCGTCCAGGAGCAGCAGCTCGGGGCCGCCGATCACCCGAGTGCCACGTCGAGGCGGCGCCGCCGGCCGCCGGAGAGCGCCTTGATCCGGCTGTCCCTCTTCGCCTCGAGGCCGACCAGGCGGACGACCTCCTCGGGATCGCGCGGGCGCGGGTAGTAGCGGGCGAAGTGCCGTACCGTCTCGCCCACCGTCAACTCCGCGGGCGCCGATTCGTCCTGCCAGACGATTCCGACACGCGATCTCCACGCGCGTGTGCCCGTCGCCGGGTCCGCGCCGAGGACCGACACCTCGCCCCCGTCCCGGTCCCGGTTGCCCTGAAGGATCTCCACCGTGGTGCTCTTGCCGGCGCCGTTGGGCCCGAGCAGGCCCAACACCTCACCGTGCCGGATGCCGAGATCGAGCCCGTCCACCGCGGTCACGCCCCCGTACCGCTTGCGCAGCCCCCGGACGTCCACCGCGAGTTCGTTCGCGTGTGCTGTCATGCCCTCGATCGTCGGCCGGAACCGAACGATCCGTGACCACCGTGCGTACCTTCTTGTGTCCGCCGAACGGTGGACACACACGCGCGTACGGCACAATGAGCCGTGCCCGAAGATGGTCCAACTCTCAAGTGACGGAATCGGCGTGATGAGCAAGACGACAGTCAACGACGTCTCCACGGAGTCGGGTCCCGAACGTGCCGCCGACGCCCCGCGCACGGTGGGCGGCAGCCGTGCCTTCGCCCTGCTGCTGGTGATCACCGGCGCGGCCGGGCTGCTGGCCGCCTGGGTCATCACGCTCGACAAGAACAAGATCCTCGAGGCGAAGCTCGCCGGGAAGACCTTCACGCCGGGCTGCAGCGTCAACCCGATCGTGTCCTGCGGCAGCGTCATGGAGAGCAAGCAGGCGGCGGCCTTCGGCTTCCCGAACCCCTGGCTCGGCCTGGTCTGCTACGGCATCGTGATCTGTGTCGGCATGAGCCTGCTGGCGAGCGCCCGCTTCCCGCGCTGGTACTGGCTGACCTTCAACTTCGGCACGCTCTTCGGCGTCTGCTTCGTCACCTGGCTGCAGTTCGAGTCCCTGTACCGGATCAATGCCCTGTGCCTGTGGTGCTCGCTGGCCTGGGTCGCCACGATCACCATGTTCTGGTACGTGACGTCGTTCAACGTCCGCAACGACTTCCTGCCGGCCCCGCGCTGGCTGAAGTCCTTCTTCGGCGAGTTCACCTGGGTGGTGCCGGTCACGCACTGCGGCATCATCGCCATGCTGATCCTGACCCGCTGGGGCAGCCAGCTCTGGGCCTGAGCCCCGGCCCTGGCCGCGTTGTCAGTGCGGTGATTTAGGGTTCTGGACGTGGAACCCGACCTCTTCACCGCCGCAGCAGAAGAACGCCAGGAGAAGGACCCGGCAGCCAGCCCCCTGGCGGTTCGGATGCGCCCGCGCAGCCTCGACGAGGTCGTGGGCCAGCAGCATCTGCTGAAGCCCGGCTCCCCGCTGCGCCGGCTGGTCGCCGAGGGCTCCGGCGGCCCCGCCGGACCGTCCTCGGTGATCCTCTGGGGACCGCCCGGCACCGGCAAGACCACCTTGGCGTACGTCGTCTCCAAGGCGACGAACAAGCGGTTCGTGGAGCTGTCCGCCATCACCGCGGGCGTCAAGGAGGTCCGCGCGGTCATCGACGGCGCCCGCCGCGCCACCGGCGGCTTCGGCAAGGAGACCGTCCTCTTCCTCGACGAGATCCACCGCTTCAGCAAGGCCCAGCAGGACTCCCTGCTCCCGGCGGTCGAGAACCGCTGGGTGACGCTGATCGCGGCGACCACGGAGAACCCGTACTTCTCGGTGATCTCGCCCCTGCTGTCCCGTTCGCTCCTGCTCACGCTCGAACCGCTCACCGACGACGACGTCCGGGGCCTGCTGGGGCGCGCCCTGACCGACGAGCGCGGCCTGAAGGACGCCGTCATCCTCCCCGCGGACACCGAGGAGCACCTGGTGCGCATCGCCGGCGGCGACGCCCGCCGGGCCCTGACCGCCCTGGAGGCCGCCGCCGGGGCCGCCCTGGACAAGGGCGAGAGCGAGATCAGTCTGGAGACGCTGGAGCAGACGGTCGACCGCGCGGCGGTGAAGTACGACCGCGACGGCGACCAGCACTACGACGTCGCCAGCGCCCTCATCAAGTCCATCCGCGGCTCCGACGTCGACGCCGCCCTGCACTACCTGGCCCGCATGATCGAGGCCGGCGAGGACCCCCGGTTCATCGCCCGCCGCCTGATGATCTCCGCCAGCGAGGACATCGGCCTGGCCGACCCGGGCGCCCTGCCCCTCGCGGTCGCCGCGGCCCAGGCCGTCGCGATGATCGGCTTCCCCGAGGCCGCCCTCACCCTCAGCCACGCCACCATCGCCCTCGCGCTCGCCCCCAAGTCCAACTCGGCGACGACCGCCATCGGCGCCGCCATGGAGGACGTACGCAAGGGCCTGGCCGGCCCGGTCCCGCCGCATCTGCGCGACGGGCACTACAAGGGCGCCGCCAAGCTCGGCCACGCCCAGGGCTATGTGTACCCGCACGACCTGCCCGAGGGCATCGCCCAGCAGCAGTACGCCCCGGACGCCCTGAAGGACCGCGAGTACTACGCCCCGGGCCGGCACGGCACCGAGGCGCGGTACGCGGACGCGGTGGAGTGGACCCGCAAGCACCTCGGTCGCAGGCGGTCGTGAGCGCCCTGTAGACTTGGCCGGAGTGCTGAGTCCCGTGCTGTCAGAGCGGGACAACCAGCCGGAACCCGATGGCCGCAAGGACGCGAGGTTCCAGGAGCGTCGCGCACCGTCGAAGGTGTCGCGGGCAGCCCACCACCACTCGGAGCTCCGGGACGGTCGGTGGGCCACTCGCGTGCTGCACGTATGTGCCCAGACCAGGGAAACGGCTGCCCGGCAGGTCCCGCAAGGACCCGGCGGGTTTTCCCGGCTGCGGATGCGACCTCCCTGAACCCTGACGAGCCGAAGACTACGAAAGAGATTGAGACAGTGGCGAACCAGTCCCGCCCCAAGGTCAAGAAGTCGCGTGCCCTCGGCATCGCGCTGACCCCGAAGGCCGTCAAGTACTTCGAGGCCCGCCCCTACCCGCCGGGTGAGCACGGCCGCGGCCGCAAGCAGAACTCGGACTACAAGGTCCGTCTGCTGGAGAAGCAGCGTCTGCGCGCGCAGTACGACATCTCCGAGCGCCAGCTGGTCCGCGCCTACGAGCGCGCGTCCAAGGTTCAGGGCAAGACCGGTGAGGCCCTGATCGTGGAGCTCGAGCGCCGTCTCGACGCCCTGGTCCTGCGTTCGGGCATCGCCCGCACCATCTACCAGGCCCGTCAGATGGTCGTCCACGGCCACATCCAGGTCAACGGCCAGAAGGTCGACAAGCCGTCCTTCCGTGTCCGCCCGGACGACGTCGTGCAGGTCCGTGACCGCTCCAAGGACAAGACGCTCTTCCAGATCGCCCGCGAGGGTGGCTTCGCCCCCGAGGGTGAGACCCCGCGCTACCTGCAGGTGAACCTCAAGGCCCTGGCGTTCCGCCTGGACCGCGAGCCGAACCGCAAGGAAGTTCCGGTCATCTGCGACGAGCAGCTCGTCGTCGAGTACTACGCCCGCTGACCCCAGCCCCGGCGTAGCACCTCAGCCCGCCGTCTCGCCGCCCGGCCCTGCCGGGAGGAGAGACGGCGGGTCTTTTTGTCTGCGGTCGTCCGGACAGCGCGGGCCGCAGGGGCAGGTCGCGGCCACGCGGCGGAGCCGCACGTCGATACGGTCCGACGCCCTACGGCGCGTGTGAACCCCGCGTGGAGTCGGCGGCGCGCCCGGTCGCCTCGGCGCGATTCGCGCCCCCGCCGCCCCGCGGCACCGGTCCCCGTGGAGTCGGCAGCGCGCCCAGCGGACGTACCGCGTTCCGCCGCAGCGCCCGGTTCACGGCCGCCTCCCGGTCCATCAGGCTCCCCTCCCGCACGCGCTCCTCGTACCCGGCGTCCCCCAGCGCCTGCCGGGCGAGCGCCTCGCAGCGTTCGTGCGGGGCGTTGTAGTACGCCGAGCCGAACAGGGACAGCCCCACGGAGGGCCACACCCGGCCCGCCGCACCCTGCAGAAGCGCCGCCTCGGCCGGATCGCCCTGGGCGGCCGTCACCAGCGCCAGCAGCTCCAGCACCAGCACGGAACCCAGCAGGTCGTGGAAGGCGTGGGCGTTGCGCAGACAGTCCGCGAGCAGCTCCCGCGCGCTGTCCAGGGCGCCCTCCTGCCAGGCCGCGTACGCCAGCACGTACAGCGCGTAACTGCGGGCCCAGCGCTCTCCGTGGTCCTCGCAGATCCGGCGCACGTCCTCGCACAGCCGCACCGCGTCCGGCAGGTCCCCCTGGAAGGCCCGCGTCATCGCCAGCTCCACCTGGCCCATCAGCACATTGCTGTTGAGTTCGCCGATCTCCTGATAGCGGTCCAGCGCCGACCGCAGCAGCGTTTCTGCACGGGCCATGTCATCGGTGACCAGCGCCAGGCAGCCGGTGCGGTGCTCGGCGTACGCCACCGCCGTCGGATCCGCGACCCGCTCGGCCTGCTCCCGGCACTCCCGCAGCACCGTCAGCGCCGGCACGGTGTCGCCCTGGAGGATCGCCACATAGCCGAGCACCCACAGCGCCTTCAGCCGCGACTGGTCGTACTCCGACTCCAGTTCCACGCTGCGCGCCAGCCAGCGACGCCCCTCCGCGAGCCGCCCGCAGCCGACCCAGCAGAACCACAGCGACCCGGCGAGGTACTGGCCGAGATGCGCCTCCTCCGGCTCCGTCAGACAGAACTCCAGCGCCGCCCGGAGATTGGGCAGCTCCGCCTCGACCCGAGCAGCGACCTCGCCCTGCCGGGGTGAGAACCAGTCCAGCTCGCACCAGGTCGCCAGGCCCAGGTACCAGTCCCGGTGCCGTCTGCGCAGCCGGCCCGCGTCCCCGATCCCCTCCAGCCACTCGGCGCCGTAGGCCCGGACCGTGTCCAGCATCCGGTAGCGCGGGCCGGCCGGGCTCTCCTCGCGGGTCACGACCGACTGGGCCAGCAGCTCCGACAGCACGTCCAGGACGTCCTCGGCGGGCAGCCCGTCCCCGCTGCACACGTACTCGGCCGCCTCCAGGTCGAAGGTCTGCGCGAACACCGACAGCCGCGCCCACAACAGCCGCTCGGCGGGCGTGCACAGCTCATGGCTCCAGCCGATCGCGGTGCGCAGCGTCTGGTGGCGCGCCGGGGGTCCCCCCGGGACGGAATGCGGGCCGGAGCCCGTCGTCAGCAGCCGGAACCGGTCGTCCAGCCGCTGCAGCAGCTGCGCCGGGGACAGGGCCCGCAGCCGCCCGGCCGCCAGCTCCAGCGCCAGCGGGATCCCCTCCAGCCATCGGCACAGCTCGCGCACCCCGGGGCCGTCGGACACCTCCAGGCCCTGCTCCCGGGCCCGGTCCGTGAACAGCTCCACCGCCTCGTCCTCGCCGAGCGGCGCCAGCGGGAACAGCCGCTCGCCCGCCAGCCCCAGCGGACGCCGGCCCACGGCCAGCACCCGCAGCTCCGGCAGCTTCCGCAGCAGCTCCGCCGTCAACTCCGCGCAGGCGTCCAGCAGATGCTCGAAGCCGTCCAGCACCAGCAGGGCCGGCCGGCCGGCGAGATGCTCCAGCAGCGTCTGCCGTGGCAGCCGGGCGGTGTGGTCGGTCAGTCCCAGCGCCTCCGCGACGGCATACTCCACGAACTGCGGATCGCGTACCGGCGCCAGCTCGACCCGCCCGGCCCCGGACTCCCACCCGGCGGCGACCCGCGCGGCCAGCCGGGACTTGCCGACACCGCCGACCCCGGTCACGGTCACCAGCCGCGCCCCGCCGAGCGCGTCCGTCAGCTCGGCGAGTTCGGCCGAGCGCCCGACGAACGTGGTCAGTTCCAGGGGCGGATCGCCGTCGCAGAAGGGATCTGGGGGCTGAGAACCTCGCATGGGACACGGAGCGTACTGAACCGTGTTCACTGCGTACAATCGCTTCCCGCAACTCCGTACGCGCCGCCCGGTAATCCGGTACGGAGCCCTGGCCACGGCGCGATAGGCTCGGACACGACTTTTTCGATGGTGAGGCACGTTTCAGGGAGCGGGTGCGCACAGTGTCCGGTGGAGAGGTGGCCGGGATCCTGGTGGCCGTCTTCTGGGCGATCCTGGTCTCCTTCCTCGCGGTGGCACTCGCGAGGCTGGCCCAGACGCTCAAGGCGACCACCAAGCTGGTGGCGGACGTGACCGACCAGGCCGTCCCGTTGCTCGCCGACGCCTCCGCCGCCGTGCGTTCCGCGCAGACCCAGATCGACCGCGTCGACGCGATCGCCTCCGATGTCCAGGAGGTCACCTCGAACGCCTCCGCGCTGTCGACCACGGTCGCCTCCACCTTCGGCGGCCCGCTGGTCAAGGTCGCGGCGTTCGGCTACGGCGTCCGCCGGGCGCTGGGCGGCCGCAAGGAGGACGTGCCCGCGAAGGCCCCCCGGCGTACCGTGATCGTGGGCCGCACGGTCCCTGCCGCACGACGCAAGCGGAAGTAAGGACTGAGACCGAGCGATGTTCCGCCGTACGTTCTGGTTCACCACCGGTGTCGCCGCCGGTGTGTGGGCGACCACCAAGGTCAACCGCAAGCTCAGGCAGCTGACCCCGGAGAGCCTCGCCGCGACGGCGGCGAACAAGGCCCTGGAGACCGGTCACCGCTTGAAGGACCGCGCGGTGGGCTTCGCGCTCGACGTCCGCGACAACATGGCCCAGCGGGAGGCCGAGCTGGGGGAGGCCCTCGGGATCCACGAGGACCCCGAACTCCCCGCCCCCAGGCGGCAGGCCGCCATCGGGACCAACCCCAGCGACAACAGCAGCACACCGAAGTACATCGAAGCCCCGATGTACTCGTACAACCGGAATGAGGACCACTGATGGAGTCGGCCGAGATTCGCCGCCGCTGGCTGAGCTTCTTCGAGGAGCGCGGGCACACCGTCGTCCCTTCGGCGTCGCTCATCGCGGACGACCCGACTCTGCTCCTCGTTCCCGCCGGCATGGTGCCCTTCAAGCCCTACTTCCTGGGTGAGGTCAAGCCGCCGTTCCCGCGCGCCACCAGCGTGCAGAAGTGCGTGCGCACGCCCGACATCGAAGAGGTCGGCAAGACCACGCGCCACGGCACGTTCTTCCAGATGTGCGGCAACTTCTCCTTCGGCGACTACTTCAAGGAAGGCGCCATCAAGTACGCCTGGGAGCTGCTCACCACGCCCCAGGACAAGGGCGGTTACGGCCTGGAGCCGGAGAAGCTCTGGATCACCGTCTACAAGGACGACGACGAGGCCGAGCGCATCTGGCACGAGGTCGTCGGCGTGCCCAAGGAGCGCATCCAGCGCCTGGGTATGAAGGACAACTACTGGTCCATGGGCGTGCCCGGCCCCTGCGGCCCCTGCTCCGAGATCAACTACGACCGCGGCCCCGAGTTCGGCGCCGAGGGCGGCCCGGCCGTCAACGACGAGCGGTACGTGGAGATCTGGAACCTCGTCTTCATGCAGTACGAGCGCGGCGAGGGCACCGGCAAGGACAACTTCGAGATCCTCGGGGACCTGCCGAGCAAGAACATCGACACGGGCCTCGGCATGGAGCGGCTCGCCATGATTCTGCAGGGCGTGCAGAACATGTACGAGATCGACACCTCCATGGCCGTGATCGACAAGGCCACCGAGCTGACCGGCGTCCGCTACGGCGACGCCCACGACTCGGACGTGTCCCTCCGCGTGGTCACCGACCACATGCGGACGGCCACGATGCTGATCGGCGACGGCGTCACCCCCGGCAACGAGGGTCGCGGATACGTCCTGCGCCGCATCATGCGCCGCGCCATCCGCAACATGCGCCTGCTGGGCGCCACCGGTCCGGTGGTCAAGGACCTCCTCGACACCGTGATCCAGATGATGGGTCAGCAGTACCCCGAGCTGGTCACCGACCGCGAGCGCATCGAGAAGGTCGCCATCGCGGAGGAGAACGCCTTCCTCAAGACGCTGAAGGCCGGCACCAACATCCTCGACACCGCCGTCACCGAGACCAAGCAGGCCGGCGGCAAGGTCCTCTCCGGCGACAAGGCCTTCCTGCTCCACGACACCTGGGGCTTCCCGATCGACCTCACCCTCGAGATGGCCGCCGAGCAGGGCCTGAGCGTGGACGAGGAGGGCTTCCGCCGCCTGATGAAGGAGCAGCGGGAGCGGGCCAAGGCCGACGCTCAGGCCAAGAAGACCGGCCACGCCGACATGGGCGCCTACCGCGAGATCGCCGACACCGCCGGCGAGACCGACTTCATCGGCTACAGCGACACCGAGGGCGAGACCACAATCGTCGGCATCCTGGTCGATGGCGTGTCCTCGCCGGCCGCCACCGAGGGCGACGAGGTCGAGATCGTCCTCGACCGCACCCCGTTCTACGCCGAGGGCGGCGGCCAGATCGGCGACACCGGCCGGATCAAGGCCGACTCCGGTGCCGTCATCGAGATCCGCGACTGCCAGAAGCCGGTCCCGGGCGTGTACGTCCACAAGGGCGTCGTCCAGGTCGGCGAGGTGACCGTCGGCGCCAAGGCCCACGCCTCCATCGACAACCGCCGCCGCAAGGCCATCGCCCGCGCCCACTCGGCCACCCACCTGACCCACCAGGCTCTGCGCGACGCCCTCGGCCCGACGGCCGCCCAGGCCGGTTCCGAGAACCAGCCCGGCCGCTTCCGCTTCGACTTCGGCTCCCCGTCCGCCGTTCCGACGGCCGTGATGACCGACGTCGAGCAGAAGATCAACGAGGTGCTCGCCCGCGACCTGGACGTGCACGCCGAGATCATGGGGATCGACGAGGCCAAGAAGCAGGGCGCCATCGCCGAGTTCGGCGAGAAGTACGGCGAGCGGGTCCGCGTGGTGACCATCGGCGACTTCTCCAAGGAGCTGTGCGGCGGCACGCACGTGCACAACACCGCCCAGCTGGGCCTGGTGAAGCTGCTCGGCGAGTCCTCCATCGGCTCCGGCGTCCGTCGTATCGAGGCCCTCGTCGGCGTGGACGCCTACAACTTCCTCGCCCGTGAGCACACGGTCGTCAACCAGCTGACCGAGCTGCTCAAGGGCCGCCCGGAGGAGCTGCCGGAGAAGGTCTCCTCGATGCTCGGCAAGCTGAAGGACGCCGAGAAGGAGATCGAGAAGTTCCGCGCCGAGAAGGTGCTCCAGGCCGCCGCCGGTCTCGCCGAGTCCGCCAAGGACGTGCGCGGTGTGGCCGTCGTCACCGGCCAGGTCCCGGACGGCACGACCCCGGACGACCTGCGCAAGCTGGTCCTGGACGTGCGCGGCCGCATCCAGGGCGGGCGTGCCGCGGTCGTGGCCCTCTTCACCGTCACGGGCGGCAAGCCGCTGACGGTCATCGCCACCAACGAGGCCGCCCGCGAGCGCGGCCTGAAGGCCGGTGACCTGGTGCGCACCGCCGCCAAGACCCTCGGCGGCGGCGGTGGCGGCAAGCCCGACGTGGCCCAGGGCGGCGGCCAGAACCCGGCCGCCGTCGGCGAGGCCGTCGACGCCGTAGAGCGTCTCGTCGCCGACACCGCCAAGTGACGGCGAAATCGACGGCGAAGAAGACGGCGAAGTAAGGAAACGGTCGGAAATGCGCAGAGGACGTCGACTTGCGATCGACGTCGGGGATGCCCGGATCGGGGTCGCCTCGTGCGACCCCGATGGGATCCTCGCCACACCGGTGGAGACCGTCCCCGGCCGGGACATCCCCGCCGCCCACCGCCGGCTGCGTCAACTGGTGGAGGAATACGAGCCGATCGAGGTCGTCGTCGGACTCCCTCGCTCCCTCAAGGGGGGCGAGGGCCCGGCCGCCGTCAAGGTCCGCGCCTTCGCCCAGGAGCTGGCCAAAGGCATCAAGCCGGTGCCGGTACGCCTGGTGGACGAGCGGATGACGACCGTGACGGCCAGTCAGGGACTGCGCGCCTCCGGCGTGAAATCGAAGAAGGGCCGCGCGGTCATCGACCAGGCGGCGGCCGTCATCATCCTCCAGCAAGCCCTCGAATCCGAACGAGTGTCAGGTAAAGCACCCGGCGAGGGCGTCGAAGTGGTCATCTGATCGCGATACGGTAACGTTCCGCGCGATGTGCCGGTGTTCGAACAGCCGGCACACAGCAAGAGGCGGAACGGAAGCGGGCCCACCGGCCGCGTGACCGGTCGGCCGCGGCTCTAGGGGATCGATGACTGAGTATGGCCGGGGTCCAGGCCCCGAACCGTGGCATCCGCAGGACCCGTTGTACGGGGACGGCGGATGGGAAGGGCAGCAGGCCCACATCGGCCGGCAGCCTGCCTACGGCGGCCAGCCGCAGCAGCAGTACCCGCAGCAGCCGCAGTACGGCGACTGGAACCAGCAGCAGCACTCCGGGTACGGCCACGAGCAGTACCCGTACTACGACGAACAGGGCCAGCAGCAGTACGCCGGCCACACCCAGCAGCAGTACCAGCAGCAGGGCGGCTGGAACGCGGCCGCCCCCCATGGCCAGATGCCGTACTCCCCCGATCCCGGTGACCCGTACGGCCAGCAGCCCATGGCCTACGGCGGGGAGCAGCCCGACTTCTACGGCACCGAGGACGCCTACCCGCCGCCGGTGCCGCCCGGCCGCAGGCGCCCCGAGCCGGAACCCGAGGCCGTGCCCGACGAGGAGGAGCAGCACCCCTTCTTCACGGGTGGCGGCGACGACGATGACGACGAGGAGCACGAGCTCCAGAGCCGCCGCGACCGGCGCGGCGGCAAGAAGCCCGCCAAGAAGGGCAAGAAACGGCGCAACGGCTGCGCCTGCATGGTCGTCGTCCTGGTCTTCGGAGGCGGCGTCGGCACGGTGGGTTACTTCGGCTACAAGTTCTACCAAAATCGTTTCGCCCCGGCGCCCGACTACACGGGCGACGGGATCAACGAGACGGTGACCGTCGAGATCCCCAAGGGTGCGGGCGGCTGGGACATCGGCAACCGTTTGAAGCAGGCCGGGGTCGTCAAGAGCGCAGAAGCCTTCGTACACGCGCAGAGCACGATCCCCGGCGGGGACAGCATCCAGGCCGGCGCGTATCTCCTGAAAAAGGAGATGTCCGCCGCCAGCGCCGTGAAAATGATGATGGACCCGAAGAGCCAGAACATCGTCATGGTGACTCCGGGCGAGCGGAATGCCGGCGTCTACCAGGCGATCGACAAAAAACTCGAACTCTCCGCCGGCATCACCGAGAAGGTCGCCAGGCAGAAGTACAAGACCCTCGGTCTGCCCGCCTGGGCGCAGAACACGGCGAACAGCGGCGAGATCAAGGACCCGTTGGAGGGCTTCCTCTTCCCGGGCAACTATCCGGCCGCCAAGGGCATGAAGCCGGACGCGATCCTGAAGCAGATGGTCGCCGATGCCAAGTCCAAGTACGACGCCTACGGTCTCACCTCGAAGGCCCGGGCGCTGGGCCTGAACAACCCGTTCGAGCTGGTCACGGTCGCGAGCCTGGTGCAGGCGGAGGGCAAGACGAACGACGACTTCCGCAAGATGGCTGAGGTGGTCTACAACCGTCTCAAGCCCACCAACACCGAGACGAACCAGTTGCTGCAGTTCGACTCGACGTACAACTACCTCAAGGGCACCAGCAACATCCATATCTCCCTCAAGGAGATCAACAGCAACCTCAGCCCGTACAACACATACCGGCACAAGGGTCTCCCGCCCGGTCCGATCGGCAACCCCGGCGAGGCCGCGATCACGGCGGCCCTGAACCCGACGCACGACGGGTGGTTGTATTTCGTGGCGACCGACGGAGTGAACAACACCGAATTCGCCAAGACCCTCGCCGAATTCCAGCGCCTCAAGGACAAGTTCAATGCCAGCTCGGGCAACTGACGCCCGCCGCGCCGCCGTGCTCGGTAAGCCCATCGCCCACTCCCTGTCCCCGGCGCTGCACCGGGCCGCGTACGACGAGCTCGGGCTCACCGGGTGGTCGTACGAGCGCTTCGAGGTGGACGAGGCCGGGCTGCCCGGCTTCTTCGAGAAGCTGGGGCCGGAGTGGGCGGGGCTGTCGCTGACCATGCCGCTGAAGCGGGCGGTCATCCCGCTGGTGGACGAGATCAGCGAGACGGCCGCCTCCGTCGACGCGGTCAACACGGTCGTCCTCACCGAGGACGGCCGCCGCCTCGGCGACAACACCGACATTCCAGGCATGGTGGCTGCGCTGCGCGAGCACGGCATCGAGCAGGTCGACTCCGCCGCGATCCTCGGTGCCGGCGCCACCGCCTCCTCCGCGCTCGCCGCCCTCGCCCGGATCTGCACCGGCGAGGTCGTCGCCTACGTCCGCAGCGAGGCCCGCGCCGCCGAGATGCGGCAGTGGGGCGAGCGGCTCGACGTGGAGGTGCGCACGGCGGACTGGGCGGACGCCGAGCAGGCGCTGCGCGCACCGCTGGTGATCGCCACCACGCCCGCCGGCACCACCGACGCCCTCGCCGCCGCCGTACCCGAGCGGCCCGGCACCCTCTTCGACGTGCTCTACGACCCCTGGCCCACCGAGCTGGCGGCCCGCTGGTCCATGTGCGCAGGAGCGGTGGTCAGCGGGCTCGACCTGCTGGTCCACCAGGCCGTCCTGCAGGTGGAGCAGATGACCGGCCGGTCCCCGGCGCCCCTGGAGGCCATGCGCCGCGCCGGCGAGAAGGCACTCGCCGCCCGCTGATCGCTTCGCCACGTCCGCCTTGTGGACCGGCGACCGGATTCCGGCCCCGGACGTGGGAGGATCGGAGGTGGCGGGCCGGGGTCGCGCACCCGGTCGCGCCGTCGCCGTACGCGAGGACGCGTGTACGCCGGGCAGTACCGGGCGCGAACACTGAGGAGCACCGTTGAGCAGGCTGCGTTGGCTGACCGCGGGGGAGTCCCACGGTCCCGCACTTGTCGCGACGCTGGAGGGGCTTCCCGCCGGCGTGCCGATCACCACGGAGATGGTGGCGGACCACCTGGCGCGGCGGCGGCTCGGCTACGGCCGCGGTGCGCGGATGAAGTTCGAGCGTGACGAGGTCACCTTCCTGGGTGGTGTCCGGCACGGTCTGACGCTGGGCTCTCCGGTCGCGATCATGGTGGGCAACACCGAGTGGCCGAAGTGGGAGCAGGTGATGGCGGCCGACCCGGTCGACCCGGAGATCCTCGCGGGTCTGGCCCGTAACGCGCCGCTGACCCGGCCGCGGCCCGGTCACGCCGACCTGGCCGGTATGCAGAAGTACGGCTTCGACGAGGCCCGCCCGATCCTGGAGCGCGCCTCCGCCCGTGAGACGGCGGCCCGGGTGGCGCTCGGCGCGGTGGCGCGGTCGTACCTGAAGGAGACCACGGGAATCGAGATCGTCTCGCACGTCGTCGAGCTGTGCTCCGTGAAGGCCCCGCAGGGTGTGTACCCCACGCCGGCCGACGTCGAGAAGCTGGACGCCGACCCGCTGCGCTGCCTCGACGCGGACGCCTCGAAGGCGATGGTCGCGGAGGTCGACCAGGCCCACAAGGACGGCGACACGCTCGGCGGCGTGGTCGAGGTGCTGGCGTACGGCGTCCCGGTCGGGCTCGGTTCGCACGTGCACTGGGACCGCAAGCTGGACGCGCGTCTCGCCGGTGCCCTGATGGGCATCCAGGCGATCAAGGGCGTCGAGCTCGGTGACGGCTTCGAGCTGGCCCGGGTGCCGGGCTCCAAGGCGCACGACGAGATCGTCAGCACGCCAGAGGGCATCAAGCGCGTCTCCGGCCGCGCCGGCGGCACCGAGGGCGGTCTGAGCACCGGCGAGCTGCTGCGGGTGCGGGCCGCGATGAAGCCGATCGCGACCGTGCCGCGCGCCCTGCAGACCGTGGACGTCACCACCGGCGAGGCAGCCCAGGCCCACCACCAGCGCTCCGACGTCTCCGCGGTGCCGGCCGCGGGCATCGTCGCCGAGGCGATGGTCGCGCTCGTGCTCGCGGACGCGGTCGCCGAGAAGTTCGGCGGCGACTCCGTGGCCGAGACCCGGCGCAACGTGCAGTCGTACCTCGACAACCTGCGGATCCGGTGAGCGCCGTGCCCGCCGTCGTACTGGTCGGTCCGATGGGCGTGGGCAAGTCCACCGTCGGCCGGCTGCTCGCCGAGCGCCTCGGGCTCGGCTACCGGGACACCGACGAGGACATCGTCGCCGGCGAGGGCCGCACCATCGCCGAGATCTTCGTCGACGAGGGCGAGCCCGTCTTCCGCGCGATCGAGAAGCAGGCCGTACACCTCGCGCTCGCCGAGCACGAGGGCGTTCTCGCGCTCGGCGGCGGGGCCGTCCTGGACGCCGACACGCGCACGCTGCTCGCCGGACACCGGGTGGTCTACCTCTCCATGGACGTGGAGGAGGCCGTCAAACGCACCGGTCTGAACGTGGCCCGGCCGCTGCTCGCGGTCAACCCGCGCAAGCAGTGGCGTGAGCTGATGGAGGCCCGGCGGCACCTGTACGAGGAGGTCGCCACCGCCGTCGTGGCGACCGACGGCCGTACCCCCGAAGAGGTCACCCAAACCGCGCTGGACGCACTGGAGTTGAAGGAAGCATGAGCGAGGCAGTCACCCGGATCCAGGTCGCCGGCACCGCGGGCACCGACCCCTACGAGGTGCTGGTCGGGCGCCAACTGCTCGGTGAGCTGGGCGGGCTGATCGGTCCCAAGGCCAAGCGGGTCGCGGTGGTCCACCCCGAGGCGCTGGCCGAGACCGGTGACGCGCTCCGCGCCGACCTGGCCCAGCAGGGCTACGAGGCGATCGCCATCCAGGTGCCGAACGCCGAGGAGGCCAAGACCGCCGAGGTCGCCGCCTACTGCTGGAAGGCACTCGGCCAGTCGGGCTTCACCCGCTCCGACGTCGTCGTCGGCGTGGGCGGCGGCGCGACCACGGACCTCGCCGGATTCGTCGCCGCGACCTGGCTGCGCGGGGTGCGCTGGATCGCCGTGCCGACCACCGTGCTCGCCATGGTGGACGCGGCGGTCGGCGGCAAGACCGGCATCAACACCGCCGAGGGCAAGAACCTCGTCGGCGCCTTCCACCCGCCGGCCGGCGTCCTGTGCGACCTGGCCGCGCTGGACTCCCTGGCGGTCAACGACTACGTCTCCGGACTCGCCGAGGTCATCAAGGCCGGCTTCATCGCCGACCCGGTGATCCTCGACCTGATCGAGTCCGACCCGGAGGCCGCCCGGACCCCCGAGGGCCCGCACACGGCCGAGCTGATCGAGCGCTCGATCCGGGTGAAGGCGGAGGTCGTCTCGTCGGACCTGAAGGAGTCGGGCCTGCGCGAGATCCTCAACTACGGCCACACGCTCGGCCACGCGATCGAGAAGAACGAGCGCTACCAGTGGCGGCACGGCGCGGCGGTCGCGGTCGGCATGCACTTCGCCGCCGAACTGGGCCGTCTGGCGGGCCGGTTGGACGACGCGACGGCGGACCGGCACCGCGCGGTCCTGGAAGCGGTCGGCCTCCCGCTGCACTACCGCTACGACCAGTGGCCCAAGCTGCTGGAGACGATGAAGATCGACAAGAAGTCCCGCGGCGACCTGCTGCGCTTCATCGTCCTCGACGGCCTGGCCAAGCCGACCGTCCTGGAGGGCCCGGACCCGGCCGTCCTGCTCGCCGCGTACGGCGAAGTGGGCCAGTAAGTCCCCCGCTGTTCCGTCCGCCCGATTCCCTGCCTCGACTTCCTTTGCGGCACGGGCACTTCGGGCCGCCCCCGGCCGTTTCACCAAACGACGACGGGGGACGGTACCGTTCGGTAGGCAGCGGGGTCAGCCCCGCTGCCAGCACGAACTGCTTGTACGAGACGGAGTGGCAACGGATGCAGCACGCAGTGGGGTCTCCGCTGCCGCCGCCCCACCAGCCGGGGCAGGTGCCGCACGCCGGCTGGGCGTCGGCCGCACACCACCCGGGCCCGCACCCGGGAGCCTCCCAGGGGCCCGCCCCCGTGCCCCCGCCGCCGGGCTTCCCGGCCCCCAACGGCGCCGTCCCGCCGACACCCCCGCAGCCTCCCGCGCCTCAGCCTCCCGCGCCTCAGGCCCCGCCCCCGCAACCCGCCGCGCCCCAGCCCCCGGCACCGCAGCCCGCGGCCCCGCCGGCCCCCGATACCACCGGTCACGTCCCGCTGCCGCCCGGCGGCCCCGTCGGCCTGCCCACGGCGCCCCCGGCGCCCGCTCCGGCCCCCGACCCGACGACCACCACCCTGGCCGTCCTGCTGATCGGCCCGGCCGGCGCGGGCAAGACCAGCGTCGCCAAGTACTGGGCGGACCACCGCCGCGTGCCCACCGCCCACATCAGCCTGGACGACGTCCGCGAATGGGTCCGCTCCGGCTTCGCCGACCCCCAGTCCGGCTGGAACGACAACTCCGAGGCCCAGTACCGCCTGGCCCGCCGCACCTGCGGCTTCGCCGCGCGCAACTTCCTCGCCAACGGCATCTCCTGCATCCTGGACGACGCGGTCTTCCCGGACCGCCCGGTCGTCGGCCTCGGCGGCTGGAAGCGCCACGTCGGCCCCGGCCTGCTCCCGGTCGTCCTCCTGCCCGGCCTGGACATCGTCCTGGAGCGCAACGCCGAACGCACCGGCAACCGCCGCCTCACCGACGAGGAGGTCGCCCGCATCCACGGCCGCATGGCCGGCTGGTACGGCTCGGGGCTGCCGATCATCGACAACTCCCAGCTGGACGTCCCTGGGACAGCCCGCGTTCTGGACGAGGTCCTGGCGAGGGCCATAGCAAGCCCACCGAGCTGGTAAGCAGGGGGAACTGCGGTGCCGTGACGACCCACAGCAGCCACCCCCACAAACCCCACTCGGCCCCTAAAAATCGGCACAAATCGGTCAAAACTCCTACGCTCATCTCATGTCAGAGGTGTACGCGACCCGCCGATCCCGGCTGAGGGACCACTTCACCGCGGCCGGCACCGCGGCAGCGCTCGTCACCCGCCCAGCCAACGTGCGCTACCTCGCCGCCGCAGCCCCGCAGGGCTCCGCGCTGCTGCTCGGCAAACGCGAGGATCTCCTCGTATGTGTCGGCCAGCCCGACGACCGCCCCGCCGAGGGCCGCCCGGACGAGAACCTGCGCCTGCACGTCCTCCCGCCGAACGGCGTCGGCGTCTGCGGCGCCGTCGGCTCCGGCGGCGAAGCCGTGGTCGCGGCGGCCGAGCTCGCCGTGGCCCAGGCCGCCGACTCCCTGGCCGTCGAGGAACACCACCTCACGGTCACCCGGCACCGAGCGATCGCCTCCGCGGCCCCCGCACTCCGCCTCGGCGACCTCGGCGGAGCCGTGGAACAGCTCAGGGTGGTCAAGGACGAGGAGGAGATCTCCTGTCTGCGCATCGGCGCCGAGATCGCCGACCAGGCCCTCGGCGAGCTGCTGGAGTCCATCCTGGTCGGCCGTACCGAACGGCACCTCGCCCTGGAGCTGGAGCGCCGTCTGGTCGACCACGGCGCCGACGGCCCGGCCTTTGCCACCTCGGTCGCCACCGGGCCGAACTCCGGCCGTCGCGGGCACCGCCCCACCGACCGGCGGGTGGAGGAGGGCGACTTCCTCAGCGTGTGCCTGGGCGCGACCTACCGCGGCTACCGCTGCGAGATCGGCCGTACCTTCGTGATCGGCACCTCGCCCGCCGACTGGCAGGTCGAGCTGTACGACCTGGTCTTCGCCGCTCAGCGCGCCGGACGGGAGTCCCTGGCGCCCGGCGCGGGCTACGGCGACGTGGACCGCGCGGCCCGCCAGGTGCTGGACTCCGCCGGCTATGCGGAGGCACTCCCACCGCTGACCGGACACGGCGTCGGACTCGAAATCGACGAGGACCCGCAGCTGGCGCCCGCGGCCATGGGTAAACTGGACGCTTGCGTGCCGGTCACCGTCGAACCGGGGGTCCACCTCCCGGGCCGGGGCGGTGTCCGGATCGATGACACGCTCGTCGTGCGCCCCGAGGCGGACGGCGGACCCGAGCTACTCACCATCACGACCAAGGAGCTGCTCGCCCTCTAGGCAGTGGCGTGCGCCGGGGTCGTACGTCAGTCCAGGAGATTCCGCAACCGTGGCTTCCACGAACGACCTCAAGAACGGCATGGTGCTCAAGCTCGAAGGCGGCCAGCTCTGGTCCGTCGTCGAGTTCCAGCACGTCAAGCCCGGCAAGGGCCCGGCCTTCGTGCGCACCAAGCTGAAGAACGTGCTGTCCGGCAAGGTGGTCGACAAGACCTTCAACGCCGGCGTCAAGGTCGAGACCGCCACTGTCGACAAGCGCGACATGCAGTTCTCGTACATGGACGGCGACTACTTCGTCTTCATGGACATGGAGACCTACGACCAGCTGCACATCGACCGGAAGGCCGTCGGCGACGCCGCGAACTTCCTGATCGAGGGCTTCACGGCGACCGTCGCCCAGCACGAGGGCGAGGTGCTCTTCGTCGAGCTGCCGGCCGCCGTCGAGCTGACCATCCAGGAGACCGAGCCGGGCGTCCAGGGCGACCGCTCCACCGGTGGCACCAAGCCCGCCACCCTGGAGACCGGCCACCAGATCCAGGTCCCGCTCTTCATCACCACCGGTGAGAAGATCAAGGTCGACACCCGCACCAGCGACTACCTCGGCCGGGTGAACAGCTAACCGTGGCTGCCCGCAACACGGCCCGCAAGCGCGCCTTCCAGATCCTCTTCGAGGGCGACCAGCGCGGCGCCGACGTCCTGACGGTCCTCGCGGACTGGATCCGGCTGTCCCGGTCCGACACGCGGCAGCCGCCGGTCAGCGAGTACACGATGCAGCTGGTCGAGGGCTACGCCGAGCATGCGAGGCGGATCGACGAGCTGATCGCCCAGTACGCGGTCGGCTGGACGCTCGACCGGATGCCGGTCGTGGACCGCAACATCCTGCGGCTGGGCGCGTACGAGCTGATCTGGGTCGACGAGACCCCGGACGCCGTCGTCCTGGACGAGATGGTGCAGCTGGCGAAGGAGTTCTCCACCGACGAGTCGCCGTCGTTCGTGAACGGCCTCCTGGGCCGCTTGAAGGAACTCAAGCCGTCCCTGCGCCGGGACCAGGCGTAGCGCCGCCCGACGCGCCATCGCCTGAGGGCCCGCAGCACGCTCGTGCTG
>NZ_JBSHAY010000063.1:0-27225 GCF_053611725.1 Streptomyces sp. NPDC054783
CTCCGCGGTCAGCGGCACGAGGTCCGGCAGCGGACTCCTCGCCGGGGGCGAGGGAGTGGAAGGAGGCGCTGCTGATTCCGGTGACTGCGCCGTGGCATCCGGTGCGTCACGGCGTCCTCGCGACGCACGGGAGAATATCACCGGGCGCCTCCCGCTTCAGATTGAATCGTCATCACCATGAGGGAAATTCAGTGTCAGAGCAGTGGGGTGCGGGGACCGCTGCACATCCGGTCGCGGTTGCCGGGGACAGGCCGATGACCGGCACGGGGTTCCGCTGTGCCGAATGCCCACCCAGCATCCAGAAAGGGTCCGCCATTCGGCTGTGGCGTCGTCTCGATACGACGCCAGGGTTCAACTTGACTGGCACACAGGCAACTTGGGAACGGACGGGGCGGAACTTCCTGGGATGTCCTGCCGTTCGGTGGCGATCGACAGGACCGCATTCACCCTAATACACAATCTTCACCCGTCAACCAAAGGATGGGCACGACCTCGCCGCCACTCGCGTGCTTTCGCCCCACAGGCCGGCCTGCCACGCGTGTGTTCGGCGCCGAGGAGGGGGAGTGGACGCGGAACCGACCGGAGGAAGTGTGTGGATCCGGCCGGAATCAGACCGCGGCGCGGCGGCCCGGCAACTCCGCGAAATCCGCGTCCGCTTCTGCCGGTGAGATGCCGAAGCCCGCTCGAATTGCCATCCGAAACCAGTCGGTGTCGGGAGCTGCGGTGGATTCAGAAGTCATGGCTCATGACAGCGTAATACCGAGTGAATTCACCGAGATGAACATGATCTCTGTCGGTAAATCCGGATAACCGGGGCACTCGGGTTCCCGGGCAGCGGTATGGGTGACCCGCGTGAAAACCCTGGTTCGGGCTGATGATCAGGTGATCAGGCCGTTTGTGTTCCTGCCGTCAGGCTGCTTGCTGGTGCTCGTTGATGGGGCCGCCGAGTAGTTGAGTGCGGCGGACGCGGCCACCGAAGGGGATGACAGGTGCCGTCTGGCTGGTCTCCGAGGCTTGGGGAGATCGTTGGTGTGGGGATCGGTGGGGGCGGTGCCGGTTGTAGTGGTCGGTGTAGGTGTTCGGGTCGGTGCGCAGGTGCCGTTCGTACGGGAAAGGTGTTGCCGAACTGGTTGCCGTAGAAGGTGCGCTGCGGCTCGCCGATCACGACGGCGTCGAAGCCGCGGTTCGGGTCGCGGAGAGCTTGGAGGAGTTCGTTGGCGCGGGGCGGCGCTGCCAGGGCAGGGAGCGGCGGTGGCCGACGTCGAAGTACTCGCTGACGATCTGGCCCCCGGCAGGTTCGATCAGGGCTCGGGCACGGGTGAGCTGCCAGTTCCTGGAGGCCTCGGGATCTTGGAGGTCCTCGGTGGAACAGCGTCCGGCGAAGGCGAAACGGATCACGTGTAGTCAGACCCCCCAGTGCGTATGGCGTGGATCGCGTTGCGGGTGTTATGCGGCGGTCTGTCATACCTCGAATGGACGAGAAGAGCCAGCGGGCTCCGCCCGTGCTAGCCGTTTTCCGGCTTCGGGGCACGCCTGGGCGGGATCGGCGACCAAGGCGTGCAGGATATGCAGAAGGGCGGCTGCGACGGACTCGGTCACCTCGGGTGGCTCGTCGGGGAGCGACACGTGGATCTTCTTGAGGCCGTCCGGATTTGAGTGTGCCTCGGATGCGGGCTGGGGCATGCGCTGTTGGGCGCCGGGGCCAGGTGACTCGTCGGTGCTGACACATCCCGTATAGAGATGTTGCACGTCGACTTTGCCGTCCTGCGCCGGCCAATGATCGTTTGGGTAAGGCGGCTGGCTGCGGATCCCGTTGGTCCATTCCGGTTCGGACTGAACCCGGCGTACAGCCCGACTCCTCTGCCATTGGGGCCCTGACCGGGGGAACGACCTGGTCGGGGCCTTGGTGCGTCCGGCGGGGTTTCCGTCTGTACCTGCGGTTTCCTGGGAGTTCCCGGGTGATTGTGCACGGCGTGTGCACGCTGGTGCCGGGTGCCAAGGGGTGTGTCGTTGGGCTGCGAAATGGTGCGCAGGTGGCAGCCCCCGGGGTGGGATGTTCATGGCGCGATGCCGTACTCAACGACCAGCAAGGGTGTGGGTCACGCGGCCTAGTGCTGGGTTCCTCTTTAGCTGGGTATATGTCCTGGTGGCGGGGTAGTTGAGGGTGCTCGGGGGCGGGTGCTGGACGATGGTGTTACGGGCACGACCGGGGCGTGACGAGGACGAACGTGCCGTCGTTCGCCGATTGTCGCGGGCACGGAAGGCTCCGCGGGATGCAGTGATGCGGGCCCGGATGATCGAGCTGAGCTGGTCGGGGCTACGAGTGCCGGCGATCGCCATGGAACTGGACTGCAGCCAGAAGACGGTTCGGTGCTGGCTGCACCGCTTCAACCGCTTCGGTCTGTAAGGGCTGGATGATCTGGGCGGGCAGGGCCGTAAGCGACGGATCACCGAGGAGGAACGGTCGAGGATCATCTCCCTGGTCAAGACTGTGCCGCCGGGTCGGCTGCGGTGGGAGCCCGTCGGGGAGCTGTGGGCCTTCGACGAGTGCGGGCCATCTGAGTGGACGCTGGATTGTCTGGCCGCGGCAGCGCGGGCCGAGGGGATCGAGGTGGGCCGCTCACAGGTCCGCCGCATCCTGCTCGCCGAAGGCGTGCGCTGGCGCCGCACTCGATCCTGGACGCGATCGAAGGACCCGGACTTCGTCCCAAAAGGACACGGATCATCGGCCTCTACACCCAACCGCCCGACGACGCGACGGTGATCTGCGCCGACGAGCTGGGGCCCGTGATCCCGCGGACCTTCCCGCCCGCGCCCGCCTGGTCACCCGACGGGCACCGAATCAAAGCGGAACTCGACTACAGCCGCGGACCCGAGAAAACCTGGGTCTACGGGGCCTTACGCGTCCGGGACGGCCAGCAGATCACCATGGCCGCTTCCTCCCGCAACAGCGTCTTCTACCAGCAGTTCCTGCAACAGATCGAAGACGCCAACCCGACCGGCGAGCTCTGGATCGTCACCGACAATCTGTCCAGTCACAACAGCTTGTCCACCCGCACCTGGCTCGAAGACCATCCCCGCATCCACCACGCCTTCATCCCCGTGGGCGCGTGCTGGCTCAACCTGCAGGAAGGCTGGTGGCGCATCTTCCGCAAAGCGGCCCTCGCCGGCCGCTCATTCGCCAACCGCGACGACATCGAACACGCCACCACCCTTGCAACCACCCAGTTCAACTCCCGTGCCACCGCCTGGGTCTGGGGTAGACCCGCACCGCCAACCCGCCGACTACGGCGCCGATATGTGTACACCGTTTGAGGAACCCAGCACTACGGGTATGACAGACCGGGTGGAGCGGCTCCGCTGTCAGCGGTTGCTCGTGGTGCCGATGTCGACGATGTGGTTGTACCGCTCCACCAGCACGAAAAGCTTGATCTTCTGCGTCGTCTCCCCGCTGCCGAAGGTCAGGGTGACGATGACCTCATGGCCGTTACCCACGGCGCCGTTGTCGGTCACCGTCCACTTCCGCGGGACGTTTTGAGCACGCAGGACACCGTCGGCCCCGTGCTTCTTCTCCCAGGCCGCCAGTCGCTTGGCGAAGTCGGGCGTCAGGTAGTGCTTGCGGAGCACCGTTTCCAGCGTGGCGTCCGGGTCCGTGTAGTCGCCGATCGCGTCGATGTACGCGCCGTAGAAGTCGGCGACCCGGGTCACCACTTGGCCGCTCGTGCCGCTGACGGACTGCGGTGCGGCGGCGGACGACTTTGCGGGGGCATGGACGGATGCGTGTGCCGACACCTGTGTCGACACACCGAGTCCGACAGCCAGGACGAGGCCGGCGGCGACGGCCGCGCGGCGGCCCGGACGGCGGTGTGCGGGGGACTTCCTGTTCATGTGCATCTTCCTTTTCTGGTCCATATGTGGTTGCTCTCGGCCCGGTGTCTTCGTGCCGGGGCCGTCGTGGAGCTATCGCCTTTTCGGGTTGGCGGGCGCTGCCCCGGAGTCATGAACATCTGCTGCTGCGCGGACCCATTCCCCCCTGCCACGGCTCGGGACGATCGACGACGCCAAGTCCTGCTGAATCGCGCCGAATAACCCTGTCAGTGGTCGATTGACCGCCCTCCCCACCCCCGTGGCGGAGGGCGGCCCCGGTCATGCGGTCAGCGGAGCTTGTCCACGGCCCGTGACGGCCGTCTTCTTGGAGGCCTTCACCGGCGCATGCCCGAAGTCGCGAGACGGGTGTCAAAGACGCCCCAGGGGGTCACCGTGTGCAGGCCGTATCCGTGCCTGCCCTCTTCGGCAGGCAGCGTGCCGTAGTCCTTCAGCGTGGCCTCGGTCTCCGGGCCGGCCTTCTCGATGCGTGCGCACAGGACTTGACTTCGTTGCTCGGCCGCGAGAAGCGCCCCTTCGCCACAGCCGTCCTGGACAACTGCACGCTGACCTGACGGACGGTCGCTCCTGTCGAGTTCGGTGCGGAGCTCCCGGTACCAGGTCCGCGCTGTCGACGCCCACCGCCATGCGTAGACAGCGGTCCTGTTCCACCGCCTCCGGTACGCAGGCGGTGACCTTGCCGACCGTTCAGGGCGGGCTTGGATACGACGGGAGTTGGGCCGCCGTGAGGAAGCCGACGCCTTGGCCGCGACGTCTGCCAGTGTGGCGAGCGTCGTGCCGAGGGCGAGCCCGTGACGGCGAGTGCGAGGGGCGGGCCTGCTCGGGTGCGCTGGGGCATGGGTGTCTCCCGTGGATGAGTGGATGAGTGTCGTTTGTCGCCCGTCGCCGACTGGTCGGTCCGGTCCTGGTCGGTGCGACACCAAGAGCATCAGCCGTCACGACGGCTCGGCGCAACGCCGGACGCCCGCCCGGCGAGGGTGGAACCATCCCAGCCCATCTGACGTGCAGGTATATGGACCGCCTGGGATACGGGGAGACGTGGGAGGTTGGGGGAGCGGTGTCGACCGAGGACGACGTCGAGCAGTTCGCGGCGCTGCTGCGCCGGCTGAAGGACCGCACGGACCGGAGCTACGGCTCCCTGGCCCGCCGTCTCGGCATGAACACCTCCACGCTGCACCGCTACTGCGCGGGCGAGACGGTCCCGCAGGACTACGCCCCGGTGGAGCGGTTGGCTGCCTTCTGCGGAGCAACACCGGAGGAACGCCTCGATCTGCACCGCCTGTGGCTGCTCGCGGTGATGGCACGACAGCGGCCGAGGGCGGGTGAGGAGGCAGCGGAGTCGACAAAGACCGAAGGGGCACTGAAGCCGACAGGGGACGAGCGGGCTTCGGGTCTGGACAGCCGGACGGCGGGGCGTGCGGGTGGCAGCACGTGCAGTGTGGGTGGTGGCGCCGACGGCATCGGTGGTGACGGGGGCGGCACGAGCGGTTCACCACCGCGACTCGATGCGACCGCCCCCGACGCCGCACTGGCTGCTCCCGACGCTCCCGGACCGGGCAGTCGCGAGTCGACGGCCCAGTGGGATGCGGTCCGCTCAACTGGACGGCCCTGGTACCGCCGTCGCCGTATCGTCGTCGGCGCAGCCACGGCGACCGTACTGCTGGTGACGCTGGGCAGTATGTCGGCGCTGTCGGCCGACCGGTCTCACGACAACTCCGCCAAGGCCCCCGGTCAGTCCCGTACGACAGGAAGCGGTACGTCACACCACCCCTCAGCCACTGCGGCCAGCCCCTCCCGCAGCCGTTCTTCGGCCTCGCCCTCCACAGGAGTACGGGCATCAGGGAGCCCCGAGTCGAAGGGCGGATCGTCGGCTGAGACGAAGAGCGACGCCCCGGTGCCAACCGGTGTGCCGCTCGCGTGGACCGCCGACTCGCAGATCTGGGACGGCGGTTGCGGGCACGACTACATCATCGGGAAGGAGCCGGCCCAGGTGCCCCCGCCGCCAGTAGAGCAGGACGCCGGAGTGTGGGCAGCCACGCAGCAGGCGGTACCTGGGCAGCAGACGATGGTGCAGATCTCGGTGCAGGGGAAGTCGTCCACGGCCGTGGTCCTCGCTGCCCTCCGGGTCCGTATCGTCAGCCGCGGCACCCCGGTCACCGGCAACGCGTACGCCATGGGCCAGGGCTGCGGCAGTGATCTGCCGCCCCGCAACTTCTCCGTGAACCTGGACGTCGACCGCCCGATCGCCCACGCGCGCCCCGGCAACGACAGCGGAAAGCCCGTCCCCGCGGTGCAGTTCCCCTACCGCGTCTCCGCCGAGGAGCCGGAGGTGCTGCAGGTCACCGCGACGACCGAGACCTACGACTGCAACTGGTACCTGGAACTCGACTGGTCATCCCAGGGCCGCACCGGCACGGTCCGCATCGACGACCACGGCCACCCGTTCCGCACCAGCAGCATCAAGGGCCTGCCCCACTACTGGTACGGCACGAACGACCACGGTGTGCGTCAGTGGGTACCCACCGACTCTTGAGGGAACGTGGGAGCTGCTCGGACGCTTTTCGCGATGTGACCGTTCCCCGTCACCCAGGCCCATGCTGCGGGAGGGGCCGGTTGCTGCCGCTTCGGCCAGGAACGCCCGCTGCATTCCACTCAGGTTCGGTGTCGGCTCCGGCATGACACCTGTCATATGCAATACCGGATGCAGAGCACTGGGGCTCGCGGGCCGACGTCCGTACGGTACTTCCCATGACGAAGAGCAACGGGGAGAACCCACAGAAGACCGACATCAAGGTGAGCCTGATCGGCGGTCATCGCCTGGCAGGAGCCACCCTCCACGAGAGGACCGTCACCACTTCCCTCATCGGTGGTGCCGACGTCGATCTGACGGACATCGACATCCCGGACGGCACCGAGCTGCGCATCACCAAGTTGAGCCTGATCGGCGGCGTCAGCCTCAAGGTCCGCCACGACGTCCGTGTGGAGGTCCACGGGCTGCGCCTGGGCGGAGTGAAGGACGATGGCCCGAGCGAGCCGGGTGGCCCGACGGTCCGGATCGACGCCTGGGGCCTGGTTGGCGGCGTCAGCGTCACCCGCGCCTAGCTAAGGTTCAAAGAAGCCACCAACCTCCCACAGTCAGACGGCACATGATGGATCGACAGCCGAGACGCAGATATCGCTGGGGTCGTGGCCAGTGGACACGGTGCGTGACCGTCGCCGCGCCGTATCTTCACTGCATGCTGGACAGGTGCACGCTTTCCAACCGTGTTGGTGGGGTGCTGGACGATGTGCGGGAGCGTTCACCTGGGCTCATCGGGGGCTCGTCACTAGGCTGGGATCGGCTCCCGGTCTTGGTTGGAAGTCGGTGAACCGGGCTGAATGAGACGGAAACTGAGACGGCCCGTTCGGCGGCCCTTGTCAGTGGCCACGCCTAGTCTCCGACCATGAGCATGATCGGTGAGTACCTGCGTGTCACGGCTGCTGAGCTTGATCGAGCGATCCAAGACCCCGACTGGGCTCTGGGCTTCGTAGAAGAGGTCCAGGACGCCGAGGAAGAGACGGAGCCTGCGCCGGCCGAGGCGCGCCACTTCAGCACGTACAAGACCTGGGACATGCTCCGCTTCCTGCTGGCGCACGCAGAGTTCCCCGTGAACGTGATCCACGGCGAGGAGCCGTTCGCCGAGGACGAGGACTGGGGCTACGGGCCTCCGAGGTACCTACGGCCTGACCGGGTCCGGCTCGCGGCAGAAGCTCTGAGGGCTACCAGCTATGACCAGCTCGTCAGCGGCGTGGATCCTGCCGAACTGACCAGCGCCGAGGTCTATCCCCTTGGATGGAGTGAGCCCGGCTCACTGGAATGGGGGCGCCCCTGGTACGACGGCCTCACACAGTTCTTCGAGGCTGCTGCCAGGGCGGACGACGCGATGCTCGTCTGGCTGGACTGACGGGCCCTCGACGGCGATGAGACCTCAGCTTGGGAAGCGGAGGTGTTCTAGGTCATGCTTGGCGCCTGACCTGCGGCCGACTGTGCGGAACTGCTTCAACACCGGCTACAGCTTCGGGGCAGAGGGGGGCCTGAACTAGGGGCGGGGCGGTCGGATTCGAACCGACGTCCTCCGAGATGATGTCGCGGCGCACTACCTCTGTGCTACGACCCCGCCTTGCTGGTGATCATAGTCCTCACCCATGGCGATGAACAGGCGATATCAGCTGCCGGTGTCGCCACCAGCTGTCCGCCCGTCTCCCTCACGAAGGCGCACAACACTTGCCAGGCCCGTGACGTGTCCGGGTCCTGAGGATCCTCGGTCGACACCCGGCCGTAGAACGCAAACCGCGTACCACTGGCGGGCGACATGCCAGCAGGGGAGGCGTCGGCCCGCGCGCGAGGTGGACCATCCGGCCAGGCCCGAGTTGGCCACGGCTGCTGCTGGACGACGCGGCGGGCGAAGCGTACGGCGTCGAGACGCGAGAGCTCTCGTTCCTCGCCCACCTGCTCCCGCTTCCCCGAGAGCGATTGAGCACGCTGGTCAGCCATACCGGACATGACGGCTGACCGCTCCACGAGGTCGCAATCGGAGCTACAGCAGGCCGATATTGGTGAGGGGGACGTTACAGTCGTCGCTCCCCATGTCGCCGTGGCCGTCCCGAGCTGCGACCGGTAGCGCAGACAGCATCAACCCGGCGAGGGCAACGGCCACGGCGGCGAAGACGCGACGCTTCACGATTCCTCCTCGACGGCGGTGCCAGGCCGCGTGGACCGTATCGGGTACGAGGACCACGGGATCGAAGGCATCGAGTACGTCGAGTCGTTGAAGCCGCTGATCGCCGAACTGCCACCCCGGGACCGGAAGATCCTGTCCCTGCGCTTCGTCGCGGGCCTGACCCAGTCGGAGATCGGTGACGAACTCGGCATCTCCCAGATACATGTCTCGCGGCTGCTGTCGCGGACGCTGGTGCGGCTGCGCAAGGGGCTGACCGTCGAGGAGTGACGGCGCGCTGGCGACCGGAGGAGTGGCGGGAGGGTAGGCCCTCCGTCGACTCACGCGGCACGGCCCGGCGGAACACGCCGGGCCGCTTCGTCGTTCAGAGGTGCTTCGCCGCGCGGGGGTGCCTCGTAGTACAGGCACTCCGCCGCGCGGAACACCTCGCCGTACGCGGCACTCGGCCGTGCCGCTGCTCGAACTCGTCAGACGGGACGTTGCGCGAACTGTTATCCGGTTACCCTCGGTAGCATCTTTTCCGAAGGGCGCCCCTCCACCACCATGGGCCACCCAAACCGACTGGTACGTCGGGACCATGGGGGACGGAGGGCACGCATGGCTCAGGGCGACCGGACCCATTCGGGCGAGGGCATCGAGGACGTGCCGGACGCGCGGCTCACCGAATTGCTGCGCTCCGCCTCCGCGACGGCCTACCCGGCGCTGCAGGAACTGCGCCGCCGGCACCAGCCGTCGGTCCTGGCCTACGCCCGCCCGTGCACCACGAGCGAGTCCACCGCCCGCCGGCTGGCCGCGGAGGCCCTCACCACCGCGGCCCGCGACCTGGCACGCGGCACCAGCCGACCGTCCCCCTGCGGCACCACCTGCTGCTCCTGGCCGCCCGGTCGACGGCCTTCTGGGCGCGCGACGAGCGCGCGGCGGGCCTGGACCCCGCCCTGCTGCTGGTGCTGAACGCCGGCGGTCTGCCCGACGGGCCGACCCCGCCCCTGCTCCCCGCGTTCCAGTCGCTCTCGTCGCGCCTGCAGGGCCTGCTCTGGTACGGCGTCCTCGAAGAGGAACCCCCGGAGCGAACCGCCGCGTTCCTCGGCCTCGGCCCCGCCGACGTCGTCTACGACACCCCGCAGGCTCTCAAGGCGCTGGCCCAGGCCTGCCTGAGACACCGTCTGGCCGCCTCCGACGACCCGCGCTGCGCCGACTTCCGCCGACTGATCGAGGAGGCGGTACGGCCGGACGGGCCCCGCTACAGCGCCGACCTGGACGCCCACCGGGCGCACTGTCCCTACTGAGCGGCCGCGATCGAGGCCCTGGCCGCCCTGCGGGACACCCCGAGGCAGGCGCTGGCGGAAGGCCTGCTGCCCTGGCGGGGAACGTTGTACATCCGGAACAGCGCCACGACGGCCGCTGCGCCCAAGCCGCTGACGACACGCCCGGGTTGGCTGCCCCAACGCCGCTACCTGCTGGCCTCCGCGGCCCTGGGCGTGGCCCTCGCCCCGCTCCTGGTGTTCCTCCTGACCCGCACCGACGACCTCCATGGCCGGCCGGTCGCGGCGACCCCCGCACCCCCACCGGTGACGGTCACGGCGACGGTCTCGACATCCCCTTCCCCGTCACCGACGCCCTCGCGCACGAGCAAGTCCCCGTCCCCCACCAGGACTTCGCACCGGCCGACCACGCCGGCGGCTCCGCCGCCCAAGCCCACGCCCAAGCCGCCGCAGGCCCCGGCGACCCACGCGCCGAACGGCCCCTACGCCCCGATCGTCAACAACGCGACGGGGTGGTGCCTGGACGTCCGGGCCGCTGACCTCCGGGACGGCTGGTTCGACAACGGCGACGACGTGGTCACCGCACCGTGCGACGGCACCGACACCCAACTGTGGCGCGTCGACGCCGGGCGCCAGGTCGTCCAGTCGTACGCCGACGACGACTTCTGCCTCGACAGTCGCGGCGCGACGGACCGCGGCGTCGGCGTCTGGACGTGTCCCTCGGTCGACGGCGGCAACGTGGAGAACCTCAGGTTCTCCGTGCACGACGACGGGCTGATCGTGCCGGACATCGGCCGGGGCACGGCGGTGACCGCCACCGGCGGCTACGACGTGGGGCTGGAGCCTGCCGACGGGAGCGCGTCGAAATGGCACGCGGGGCGGCCCCAGTGAGGGCCGGGGCCGCCCCGCGAGAACAGGTCGCGAAAGCGGCAGATGGTTCTGATCACCGGCGGTGTCTGGGCCTTGGCCGAGCCGGTCGTCACAGCCCCACCGGTCTATCAGCAGCCGCGGTCCACGTGCAGAGGCTACAGCCTTCGGATCATCGGCAAGTCTGAACATTGTCAACTGATTGTAAATCCAGGCGTCACCCTGGGGATTTACACGTGCGTCTCGGTCGCTGTGAATGTGTCCGCGGTGCCGGTCTACGCCAGGAGCACGAGGGCGGCGACGGGATGCGTGGAGGCGTTTCTCGTGGCCGTAAGGCTTGCAGTGGAAGCGGAGCTAACCGTGGTGAGGAGAGCGCCTCCGTACGGTGAGAGAAGCAGCAGCCATGGCGACACGCCGGACTACCTTGTTCATCGTCTTTCCTCCTGGAAGTCCGTCTCGCAATGTCCGAGAGTGCTGTCCTGCGTCATGGCTGCGGCACTGGGTCGAACCTACGGACGCCGGCGGCTGATACGTGCAGGAGCCCCCAGGCCTCGGCTCTGGACGCGGTGTCGACGCCCGGTGCCTGGATCCCGGCTGCCCCGCCACCGGTGCCGACCGCACCATCCGGTCGCGGCCCGGGCCACTACCCACGTTCTTTCAGGGGCGCGCCGTCTTCCTCGCTGCCGCACAGCCGGTGGGTCAGGACCGTGCGGTGCTTGTTCACCCGGTCAAGGGCGAAGGCCGCGATGAGAGCTCCCACCATGGGGGCGAGCAGGTACACCCACAAGAAGGACGACTGCCCGGACGCCATGGCCGGTCCGAACTGGCGTGCCGGGTTGACCGAGCCTCCTGTGGTGGTTCCCAGCAGGGCAATCGCTCCGCCGATCAGGAGGCCGACCAGCCAGGGGACCAGGTGTGCCAGGCGAGGGGCCTGGAGAAAGAACCCGACGAGGTACACGATGACAGCCATGCTGGCGGCCTCGGCGCCAAACAACTCAGCCGCCGTCCAGCCTGCGCCGGGCTGCAACACGGCGTAGGCGACCGGGGGGTCTTCGGCCGCCGGGCCCCATACGGCGCCGGCCAGGAGTACTCCCAGAACGGAGCCGATGAGCTGTGCCAGGACGTATGGGACAACGGAAGCGCCCGGGAAGACGCCGAACCGCCACATCGCTAGAGAGATTGCTGGATTGATGTGTCCGCCGCTCGTCCTGCCGGGCCGGCTGAGGATGAGAGCGGCGATCAGTAGTCCGACGGCTGCCCCGACGATCACCAATTGCAGATGAACCCGATCGACTTGGTCGGAGATGAAGGAGGGGCCCATCACCCGCCGGACGATCGTGGTGACGCCGAACAGCAGCACAAAAGCGAGATAGCACTCCAGGGCGCTGTGACCCGCGATCGTCGCAGGCCGCGGAGGGGCGCAGGGCGCAACGCACGCCAGCCGCGACGGTTACGCTCGCAAGCCGCACCCTGAACAGGGATTTACCCTCTTCCTTCCCTCCGCGCGCGTGCTCCCTGCCCGTCAGTGGCCCCGTGAGGTGTGGGTGAAGGTGGCTTGGGGGGTTGTCGCACCAGACCCGTCAATTCCCGGTTTTTGCCTTCACGGCGGTTGCGAGTTTGCGTGCGTTCTCCTCGGCCGTCTGTCTCGCTTGAGAGCGGGTATCAGTGGAGGTGGAGAAAATGATGTCGTGACCGATCCGGGAGACGATTGCGGTGGTCCCCGCGACAGGGTTGACATTGGAGGTCATGTCGATTTCGAGGCTGTCGTCGCCCAGGCCTGGCAGTGCTTTCGTCGTTGCTGTGACGGTGATCGGTGCTCCGTCGGTGTCCTTGAAGGTGGAGCAGCTTCGCGCGTACTTCTTCAGGCGGTCCATGGCGGTCCAGGCGTCGGTGCTGCGGTAGGAGTCGATATCCTCGATGTACTCGGCTTGCGCGGCGTTGGCGAAGTAGGAGCTGGCGTAGGAGGCGGGCCCGACGTTGGAGGCCTCAGACCACGTAGTGCTCAGGAGCCATTCGCAGTGTGCTTTGACAGGCTTGGTGAATGGGCCGCCGAAATGCGTACCACTGTTGAGTGGGTACCCTTTCTGCACCCTGTACCTTTTGCCTTTGGGTAGGTCGCGGACCGATAGAAGCAGGGTTGACAGGTCTTCCCCGGTCCACACGTCGTGGTCGGGGCCTGCGGACTGGGCGGAAGCCCGCGCGGAGGCCTCGGTGGTCTTGGAGGCCGACGAGGATGAGCACGCGCTCACGTCGAGCGCAAGCGGCAGGAACGCCACGCCGATGAGAAACCCTTTGGTTCTTCTACGCATCATGGCTCCCCCGGGTCAGCTGGCAGGGGCAGATCATCAACACTTGCTCGAACCTCCGTAGTGGCATCGTTTCTGGCACAAGGGATGGTGGGACCGCTGCCGGCTGGCGAGCGGGTGTCCGCATGCGGGCCCCGGCTCTGGGTGAGCCGGGGCCCGCACGGTGTGGGTGTTTAGCTGAGTTGTGTGTAGGGGGTCTGGTCGTAGTCGAGTGCGCTCACCTCGGATGCGGGGAGGGCGGTGCTGTAGAGCTGGACGTTGCTGATGTCGGCGTTGGCGTATTCGCCGTAGGTGCCTTGGTAGAGGCGGCGGCCGATTTGGACGGGGCCGGTGGCGGGCCAGGGGGTGCCGGCGAAGGTTTTGGTCGCGGTGAGGGTTCCGTTGACGTAGAGGTTGAGGGTGTTTGTGGGGCCGTCGTAGACGCCGACGAGGTGGGTCCATGTGCCGGTGGCGGCTTTGGTGCCGTAGACGGCGGTGAAGGCGGTGCTGGTGGTGTCGTCGTTGTGGCGGCTGAAGGCCCATTTCTGGGAGCCGGAGGAGTAGTACAGCTGGTAGGCGTTGGCGTTGCCGGCGGTGTCGGATTGGGAGACGAAGGTGGAGTTGTTGGTCAGGCTGTTGAGCTTGACCCAGGCTGAGACGCTGAAGCTGTTGTTGTCGGTGGTGGTGCCGTCGGCGGGGTCGGTGTGGGTGCCGGTGGCAAGGGCGCTGGAGGTGCTTGCGGCATAGCCGGTGGTGCCGTCCAGGCGGAGGACGTTTCCGCGGCTGGAGTCGTTGGTCCAGGTGGCGGCGCCGTTGAGGGTGGCGTTGTTGGTGCCGACGGAGTCGGTTGCGGTGGTGCCGGTGGCGTCGTTGAGGGGCCAGGCGGCGCTCGCGGCGTTGTAGTAGCCGACTGTCACGGGCGAGCCGAAGGTGGCCGTGCCCTTGGTGTCGGGGGAGGCGCCGGGGTATTCGATGAGTTCGCCGGCGGGTGTGGTCGTGTAGAGGTCTGGGTAGCCGGCGGTGGTTCCGTTGAGGTTTCCGGGCGAGGCGATGGTCGGGTAGTCACTGGTCGCGAGAGTGACGGGCAGAGTGGTGGGGCCGTTGCTGTTCCAGTTGTCCGGCGCGCTGGAGGTCCAGCTCTGGGCGCCGGTGCCGTTGCAGGTGTGCAGTTGCAGCTGGGTCCCTGTGGTGGTGGAGGAGTTGGGGTCGTCCAGGCACTTGCCTGATTCGGGGTTGACCAGTGAATGGTCGGAGCCGGGTGTCCACTGCTGGGCGCCGGTGCCGTTGCAATTCCACAGGTCGATCGGGGTGCCGTCGGTGGTGCCGCTGTGGGTGACGTCCAGGCACTTGCCGAGCACGCGGATCGTGCCGTCCTTGGCCGGGGTCCAGGACTGGGCGAGGGTGTTGTTGCAGCCCCAGATCTGGATCTTGTTCCCGTTCTGGGTGGCGGAGTGGGAGTCGTCCGCGCACAGGCTGGAGCCGTCGGAGGCGGTGAGTGGGGAGGTCAGCGGAAAGGAGCTGGGTGCGGGCAGCAACGGGGGCAGGCCGTTGCCGTCAGGGGTGAGGGGGAAGGTGTACAGGGTGCCGGTGTTGTTGTCGCGGGCCCACAGGGTGGGGGTGCTGCTGACGGTTCCGGGTGCGATGAGTGTGAAGTGGGACCAGTCGCCGGTGCCGAGCAGCACGGGTGTGGTGCTGGTGGTACCGCCGGTGGCGGGGCCGAGGTAGCTGCTGTCCTGCGCGGAGCCTTTGTAGAGCCAGAGTTGCTTGTTCTCGATCGTGATCAGATCGGGGTAGCCGGTTCCGTAGACGTCGCCGGGAGCGATCATCTGGGTCACCGAGGACCAGTCGGCTGCGTTGTAGGTGTCGCAGTTGGTGGCGTTGTCCGACGTGGGCAGGCACTGGGGTCGGGCGAGAGGTCCGTAGACGTCCGCAGTGTCGGTGAAGTGGCCGGCGGTGCCTGAGGAGATGGCGCCGTCGTTCTTGTAGACGTACAGGTCGTGGCTGCTTTTGTTGTAGGCGAACAGGTCGTCCAGGCCGTCCTGTTTGAGGCTGCCGCGGTGGGTGATCAGGTAGTGGTTCCAGCCGGTCTTGCCGTCGGGGCTCTGGGATGCGGTGGAGGCGACGGTGGGGGAGTTCCCGGGGTCGGTGTTGCCCGGCAGGAGCGTGAGGTCGCCGCTCTTGGTGGTGCCCAGCAGATCGGGGACGCCGTCCCCGTTGAGGTCGCCTGCGGCGACCTTGGTGGCCTTGTTCCAGGGGGCGTAGAAGGTGTACGTGGCCGGCAGCGCCTGGGTGTTGCCGGCGTGGTCCTCGGCTTCGACGTAGAGGGTGTGGGTGCCCCATGTCGTCGGGTCGAGCGGGATCGATGCGCTGGGTGTGCCGCTGGAGTTGGTCGTCGCGGTGACGTAGTCGAGGCAGTTGACGTCCGGCTGTACGTCGAGTGCGTAGCAAAAGCGCCAGACGTCGCTGGACAGGCAAGTGCCGCGGGTGCACCCGGTCGGGGTGGGGTCGCTGCTGGTGACGGTGATGCTGCTGCTCTGCCCGGCGTAACCGGTGGGCGTCTGGCCACTTCCGGAGGGCGGGAACACCGCACTCGGCGCGGTCACCGAGGCCTGGGACGGCGGGGTCAGGTCGACCTTGAAGCCGCATGGACTGTTCCAGGAGGAATACAGGGTTCCGTCGTAGGCGCGGACCTGCCATCCGTACTGGTGGCCGTCCTCCACCGTGGTGCCGATGTTGATGTGCACCGTTGTGCCGGAGGCGACGTAGCCGCTGCTCGGGGTTGCGACGGTGGCCGCGTTTCCGCTGCTGTTGGCGGTCTGGTCGTCCCAGACGGTGTAGTCGGCCTTGACGTTCTCGCCGCTGACGTTGGAGGTCAGTTTGGCATTGAGTGTGATGTCGCTGGCGTTGCCGTCCAGTGCCGTCTGGCCGATCCAACCGCGCGTGCTGCTGCCGCAGTTGGCGCCGGAGGGGTTCTGCGCGTTGGGTGTGGTGGCCTCGCCGGTCGGGGTGTCGGGCGGGATGTCGTAGGTGGTTTGGATGTAGGGGTTGGTGGAGTACCGCATGAAGTCGATGTCGCTGGCGGAGGAATCCTCGTTGCCGTACAGGCCGACGGTCCAGGTGTCGTCGTTGGCCGCGGCTACGGATGCGATCTTGTCGGTCACCGTGAACGTCACGCTCTGGTCGCCGCAACTGGTGGGCTGGTTGACGTAGGCGCCGTTGTAGGCGCTGGTCGGGTTCTTGGTGTCGATGGTGGAGACCACGCTGGGCTGGGTGTCCCAGTACATGCCGGAGGTGATGCGTCCGGTCCACTTGAGGGTCAGCGGTGCGGTGTGTGTGCATCCGTAGGCTTCGGCGTAGGTCTCCGTCAGATGCAGGTCTGCCTTGATGATGTGCATGCTGCTGTTGAGATTGCTGGTGTCCAGCTCGTAGAACGCGCGCTCGGCGCCGATGCAGTCGCCGTTGGACGAGGCGTAGCGCTGGTAGCCGACTCCTTCGCCGAAGCGCTGCGGGTAGTCGTACTCGTGGGAGCTGGCGGAGGAGGAGTCGCAGCCCCGCTGGGCCTCGAAGTAGTGGTTGGTGGGCTCGCTCGGGGCGACGCCTGGGTCGATGTACACCGGCCAGGTGGTGTTGGTGCCGGTGAGCATGGACGAGTCGGGGGTAAGGGTGAGGCCGCTGCTGGTGGTCGTCATGGTCACCGGCGCGACGTCGGCACCCGGCGCCGGCCCGTCGGCGGGCGAGGCGGTGGACGTGGTGTCGTCCAGACGCATGGACGCGGCCTGAGGATTGGCCGTTGTGGTTGTGGAATCCCACATCACCGGGGCGCTGCTGGTGTAGGCGGTGGTGCCGTCCGCTGCCTTTGCGGTCATCCCGCCGTCAGCCGTACCGGCAAGGGTGAGTCCCTGGGTGGTGGCTGCCAGGGTCAGCCGGCGTAGATCGGGGTTGGCGGCGGCCGTGGCGTCGTGGACGATCAGCACGTCGCTGAAGCCGCCCTGTTCGCTGATGGTGGCCTGGAGATCGACGCCGGGCAGGACCGAAGAGTACAGCGCGGTGTCCCCGCTGACCGCCGGGGTCGGCAAGGTGAACGGCACGGAGAGCGAGAGGCTGCGGCCGGCCCGGTCGGTGAGGCTGACGAGGGGACTGCTGCCGCCGCCCGAGAGGGTGACACCGTTGGGTGTCGCCGCCGTGCTGAACGAGCCGTCCGAGTTCTTCACCAGTGATGCGTCCACCGGTGTCCAGGTGTCGTTCTTCATCACCCGTACCGGCTGGACGTACTCGGTCGTCGTGAGCGATCCGTCCGGATTGGCCGTCGTGGTTGACGTCTCGCTGGTCAGCGAGTCGACAGGGACGGATTTGCCGGTGACCTGGGCCTGCAGGAGGGCGCTTTGGGTGGGGTTGCCGGGGGTGGGGTCGCTGGTGTCCGCGGCGGCGGTCGGGGCTGCCCCGAAGACTAGCGCCCCCAGGACCGCGATGACGGCCAGGTGGTGCGGCGCGGTGGACCAGCGCCTGCGGTGCAGGCGCGTTCTTCCCCCCATGGGAACCCCTTCAAGGTGTGGATCAGGACACGTGTCCGGTCCGACGAGCCATCAGTGACGTACGCGTACGCAGGTGGACTGAACATGGTGGCCAGGCGCTGATGGGCGAGTTGAGTGACAGGAGCGGCCGCAGTTCCCAGCGGGACCGCCGGCACAGGCTATTGCCGAACTGATGTCTGATCAATAAGGTTCCTCCGTTTGTACCGTCACCGCGCCGTTACGGGTTCCTTACCGTTTCTTCACCTTGGGGCGCTCGGTAAGAGGGGGGCTTCGAGGTGGGTTCTGGCTTGCGCTGGTTCGCAACCGTGCGCAGACGGATATGGGGGCGTGGGCTCACGGTGGCGACAGCGACCGTCGCCGCTTCCACGCTGGTCGTGTCGGCGGCCGTTGCCCGCGGGGTGCCGGAGTATCACTACGACGGCAAGCTGTGGAGCGCCGGGCCGACCTACAAGACGCCCAGCGTCGGCGGACATCCCCTGACGAGACACACCGTCAAACCCCAGAAGCCCAGCAAGCCGTTGCGGACCTACCGGCCGTCCCGCCCGGCGTGGCCGAGCGCTGGCAGCAGCACGGTCGTGCTGACACACAGGACACATTCTTCTGCCACCACGCCAGCTTCGAAGCACAAGTCCGGTGGCGGGCCCGCGGTTTCCCCCGTGCGGGCCGGCAACCTGCCGGTGTGGGTCGCCCCGGCCAAGCAGACGGCGAACAAGCGCGGTGTGGCTCCGAGCGCGCCGACCGCGGTGCGCGTACAACTGGCCGGCCACGCCCAGACCGAGGCAGCCGGAGCCGACGGCATGCTGGTCGGCTTCGCACGCGGTGACGGTGCCGCATCGTCGGGCCGGGTGGCGATCACCCTTGACTACTCCGCCCTGGACAAGGCGTACGGTGGCGGGTTCGCCTCCCGCCTGCACCTGGTGACCGTCCCGGGCTGCATCCTGACGACCCCCCAGAAGCCCGCCTGCCGGGTACGCAGCCCGCTCGCCACCACCAACAACCCGGTCGCCAAGAAACTCACGGCCACCCTCAACCTGCCCCGCACCACGACTTCTGGCACGGCCGGCACACCCACCCACGCCGACGCCACGGCGGGCTCCGCATCGATGGCGCCGATGACCGCCGTCGAGGCGGTCTCCGGAACCTCCGGCTCTCAGGGCGACTACACGGCGACCAGCCTGAACCCCTCGGGTAGCTGGAGCACCAACGGAACCGGCGCGTTCACCTACTCGTACCCGATCTCCGTACCGCGCTCGCTCGGCGGTGCGGCTCCTTCCGTCGCCTTCGCCTACGACTCGCAGTCCGAGGACGGCGAGACCTCCGCCCGTAACTCGCAGTCGTCGTGGATCGGTGACGGCTGGTCGTACTCGCCCGGCTTCATCGAGCGCTCCTACAAGCCGTGCAAGCAGGACGGCATCAGCGACTCCGCCGACCTGTGCTGGGGCGGCTGGCTCGCCACCCTCTCCCTGGGCGGCCACTCCGGCACCCTGGTACGCGACGACTCCAGCAACTCCGCCACGCCCACAGCGACACAGACCTGGCACCTGCAGGGCGACGACGGGACCAAGATCGAGGAACTCGGCGGCGCGGACAACGGCCTGTGGAACGGCGAGTACTTCAAGGTCACCACGACCGACGGCACCGCCTACTACTTCGGGCGCAACCACGCCCCCGGCACCACCTCGGACACGGCCACCAACAGCGCCTGGGGTGAGCCGGTCTACAGCCCCAAGTCGACAGATCCCTGCTACGACTCCGGTCAGGGCAAGGACTCCCAGTGCACGATGGGCTACCGGTTCAACCTCGACTTCGTCGTCGACCCGCACACCAACATCCAGCGCTACACCTACACCACCGAGACCAACTATTACGACCGGGGCGGCGGCCAGGTGGCTGCTTCCGGCGGTTCCGGCACGCTGACCAAGTACGTCCGCGGTGGCTACCTGACCGAGATCGACTACGGCTACCAGCTGGCGGACGAGGCTGCCGGGAGCAAGCCCGGCGCGCGCGTGCTGTTCAACACGGCCCAGCGCTGCCAGACCTCCTCGACGTTCACCGACTGCTCGTATGCGAACCTCAACGACAAGACCGCCACCAACTGGCCGGACACCCCTTACGACCTGAACTGCGCATCGACCGACACCACGTCCGGCACTGGGTCGAACGTGTGCCTGACCACGGCTCCGTCGTTCTGGTCCACCGACCGGCTGGACTCGGTCGTCACCCAGGTCAACGTCGGCGGCACCCTGACCAGCGTCGACACCTACCAGTTGAACCAGACGTACTCCGACGCCGGCGGCACCGTCGACCTGGTCACCGGCCAGTCCGGCCAGGACGCGGCCGACGAGGGCGAGCTGCAGTCGGTGATGTGGCTCAGCTCCATCCAGCACACCGGCAACGACACCAGTGGCGGCGGCAGCAGCAGTCCGATCACACAGCCGAAGGTCAGCTTCCTCAGCACCGAGATCGACAACCGGGTCGACGGTGGCAACGAACCGGCACTGTTCCACCCGCGGATCTCCTCCATCACCACGGAGACCGGCGAGTCCATCGCCGTCACCTACAGCGACCCGGACTGCTCCCGGCTGAACAACACGATGCCGTCGGCGCCCGATGCCGACACGAAGTCCTGCTACAACGTGTACTGGACCATCCCCGGCGGCGTCACACCGGTCTCCGACTGGTTCAACAAGACCCGGGTCAAGACGGTCGACGTCTCCGATGCGACCGGCACGGGCTCGCCCACGCAGGTCTCGAACTACACGTACTCCGGGCCCGCCTGGCATCGCGACGACTCCGAACTGACCGACGACACCTACCGCACGTGGGACCAGTTCCGCGGCTACCGGACCGTCACTGTCACCACGGGCGCGGCCCCCGATCCGATCACCCAGAAGACCACCACATATCTGCAGGGCATGGACGGTGATGTCCGCGCCGACGGATCCAAACGCTCGGTCAGCGTGACGGACAGCGTCGGCGACACCGTCACCGACAGCGACTGGCTGTCCGGTATCCCGCTGGAAGCCGACACCTACACGCAAGCCGGCGGCAGCGTCGACGCCAAACAGATCGACCTTCCGCAGTCCTTCACCATCACGGCGACCCACAGCAGCGGCTCCTCGCTGCCCGCCGTCGTCGCCCGCATGACCAAGACCAGCCAGCAGCGCACGTACGGGCTGCTCGCGAGCGGCAGCTGGCGCGAGGCCGAGACCGACACGTCCTACAACGGCGACGCCCTGCCCACCACAGTCGACGCCAAGGGCGACGTCAGCGTGCCCTCCCAGGAGAAGTGCGCCACCACCAGCTACGCCACCCCGCCCAGCGGCAACCCGATGATGCTCTCCTACCCGGACGAGATCCTCGCCGTCGCCGGCCCCTGCAGCACCACACCCAGTACCAGCACCACCATCTCCGACAAACGGATGTTCTACGACGGCGACGGCACCGTCGCCAACACGGGAACGTTCGGCCGCCTGGGCACCACTGGAGACCTGACAGCCAACCAGGTCATCACCGGCTACAGCGGGGGAGCCCCCTCCTACCGCACGACCCAGGCGACCCACTACGACCAGTACGGGCGCGCCATCCAGGTCCAGGACGCGGCCGGCAACACCACCAAGACCACCTTCACCCCCACCACCGGACAGCTCCCGACCCAGCTCGTCACCACCAACCCGCGGAACTGGACCACCACATCCGTCATGGACCCGCTGCACGGCCTGACCATGACCAGCACGGACCCCAACGGCCGTACCACCACCATCGACTACGACGCACTCGGACGCCGCACCGCGATGTGGCTGCCCGGACGCCCGACCTCGCAAAGCGCCAGCAGAACCTTCGCCTACGCCGTCAACGGCACAGCGCCCGTCACCGTCAGCACCAAAACCCTGCGTGACGACGGCAACTACAGCACTGCCATCAACATCTACGACGGCATGCTGCAGCTGCGCCAGACGCAGGCCACGACGGCCAACAACCAGGCCGGGCGGCTGATCTCCGACACGTTCTACGACAGCCACGGCTGGGTGCGGAAGGCCAACAGCGCCTACTACGAGAGCAGCACCTCCCCGGCGACCACCATGTGGGTCGCCGACGACAACCAGGTGCCCTCGCAGCAGGTCACCGTCCACGACGGGCTCGGACGCACGACCGCCACCCAGCTGTGGTCCAAGGGAACGCAGCAGTGGCAGTCCACCACCGCTTACCCGGGCGTGGATCGCACCGACACCACTCCGGCATCCGGTGGCACGGCGACCTCGTCCTTCACCGACGCCCTCGGTCAGACCACCGCGACCTGGGCGTACGACGACACGGCCACGCCGAGCGGCAAGGCATCCGACGCGGTCGTCACCAGCTACACCTACGCGCCCGCCGGCCAGGTCGCCACGATGAGCGACAACGCGGGCAACAAGTGGACCTACAGCTACGACCTGCTGGGCCAGGAGACCAAGCAGACCGACCCCGACACCGGCACCACGACGTTCGACAAGTACGACGATCTCGGCAACCTGCTGCAGACCACCGACGCGCGCGGCCAGATCCTCTCCTACGCCTACGACGCCCTGGACCGTAAGACCGCTGAGTACTCGGGCGCCTGGTCCGCGACCCCGGACCCGAGCAAGGAACTCGCGTCCTTCGGCTACGACACCCTGGCCAAGGGATACCCCACCTCCTCGACTCGCTATGTGGGCGGGACCGGCGGAGACGCTTACACGCAGGCCATCACCGGCTACACCACCGACTACCAGCCCACCGGCGCCTCGACCACCATCCCGACATCAACCGGGTTCCCCAGCAACGGCACCGGCAGCAACTCCAACACCTACACCGTCAAGTACAGCTACACCCCCGTCATGGGGCTGCTCTCCGAAACCGACTACGGCGCGGACGGCGGCCTTGCCTCCGAGACCGTCGGCTACGGCTACGACCTGCAGGGCCTGCTCGACGGATTCGGCGGCAACGGCACCTACCTCGACACCACCGACTACACCCCGCTCGGCCAGGTGACCGACACCCGGTGGGGACTGTACGGAGAACAGGTCGAGCCGACCTTCTCCTACGACGGCGCCACCGGCCGCGTCACCCAGTCCAGCGTGAACCTGCAGACCAGCTCCACCTCCGCGCTCGACGTCACCAGCTACCGCTACAACCAGGCAGGCGACGTCACCGCGGTCTCCGACGCCCAGTCCGGCGGCACCACGGACACCCAGTGCTTCACCTACGACCACCTCAACCGGCTGACGACGGCCTGGACCGACACCGCGGGCCTGACCACGGCCGGGGTCGGCAGCACCGGCGGATGCACGACCAGCACCCCCTCGGCGGCAACCCTCGGCGGCCCGGCCCCGTACTGGCAGTCGTACATCTACAACGCCTTGGGCGACCGCACCCAGCAGGTGCAGCACGACACCTCGGGCACCACCGCGAACGACGTCACCCAGACGGTGACCTACCCGGGCAGCGGCACGTCCCCCGCCACCCTGGCGAACGCCGCCACCAAGATCACCACCACCGGGCCGGGCGGCACGGCCACGATGACGCCGGCCTACAACAGTGCCGGTGACACGACCGGCCGGACGGTCACCACATCGGGTCCGCTCGTCTCCGGCCTGACCCGCTCGGGCACGAAGCTGTGCGTCGACGACTCCTCCTCCGCCACCACCGACGGCAACAAGATCGACCTCTGGACCTGCAACGGCTCCGGCGCCCAGCAGTGGACGATCGGCACCGACGGCACAGTGCGTGTGCTGGGCAAGTGCCTCGACGCATCAGGTGGCGGAACGACCAACGGCACCAAGACCGACCTGTACACCTGCAACGGCAGCTCTGGTCAGCAGTGGAAAGCTGGCGCGAACGGCTCGCTGGTCAACACCGCGTCCGGCAAGTGCCTGGACGATCCGTCGTCCTCCACCACCAACGGCACCCAGCTGCAGCTTTGGACCTGCAACGGGACGTCGGCGCAACGCTGGACGAACGCGACGACGGGCGCCGTCCTGCCCGGCGCCACCCAGTCCTTCGCCTATGACGCCGAGGGCCGGACAGCCTCGGTGACCACGCCATCCAGCGGCAAGGACCAGACCACCAGCTACCTCTACGACGCCGGCGGCAGCCTGCTGCTCCAGACCACACCGACGAGCAAGATCCTCTACCTCTTTGGCGGCGCCGAACAGCTCACCCTCAGCACCGGCGCGGGAACGGTCAAGGGCCAGCGCTACTATCCCGGCCCGGACGGCATCACCGAGGTGCGCTCCTCCGACGGCACGCTGGCCTACGAGGTCTCCACCGCCCAGGGCACAGCGACGGAGGACCTCGCCGCCTCGAACCTGACGGTCACCCGCCGCTACTTTGACCCCTACGGCAACCCCCGCGGCCCCCAGCCCACCACCTGGACCGACAACCACGGCTTCCTCGGCAAACCCGCCGACCCCACCACCGGCCTCGACCTGCTCGGAGCCCGCAACTACGACCCCGTCCAAGGCCGCTTCCTGACCGCCGATCCCGTGATGGAGGCCGGCGACCCGAACCAGATGAGCGGCTATTCCTACGCCGGGGACAACCCCAGCACCGGAAGCGACCCCACCGGCCTGCACCTGGCCTGCGGTGACGGTCCGGAGGACATCCCCTGCCCATCACACGGCTCATCCGGCGGTACGGACTACTCCCCAACCACCGGCGGGGGAGGGGGCGGTGGCACGACGACCTCCAGCGGAGGCACCGCAGCGGCTCCGTCTAGCGGCCCTGCCTGCAACGTCTCCTCGAAGTTCGGGTGCGATGTCGCCGAGGGCCAGCAGATGGGCACGTACGGGCCGCCGACGTCGGGAACCATGCGCGACTTCCTGGCCGGTGCGCTCGATGAGGTCATCAACCTGGCTGAGAAATACAACCCCGGCTGGGCGATGGGCAACGTCCCCCATGACGTGGCGAATGGCATGGCCCCGGGCAGCGGGGGTGCGACGTATGTACAGCCACGTCACGTGATGGCGCACGTCCTGCACGCGAACCCCACCACGGACGCGTACAGGGGCGGCAAAGCAGCGGTAGTCCTCGCGTCGGTGGCAGTCACCGACGGCGGCGACGCCCCCGAAGCAGCCGCCGCAGCCGTCGCCGACGCCAGCGACGCCCAAGACGACCTCGCAGCCGCAGCCGAAGTCAAGAACGTCGTCAGCGAAACCACCGAAGAAGCAACAGCAACCGCCGCAACTCCCAGCCAACCCGATACCGGAGCCTCCGGCAGCGGCGAAGGCGGCTGCAGCTTCACCCCGTCCACCCGCGTATTGCTGGCGCACGGCAAGATCAAGGCGATCGCCGCGGTCAAACCCGGCGACAAGGTAGAGGCCGCCGACCCCCACACCGGCAAACACAAAGGCCCCCGCACCGTCCAGCACGTGTGGATCAACCACGACCACGACCTCCTCGACGTCACGATCCGCACCAAGGCCGGCCACACCGCCACCCTTCACACCACCGCCAAACACCCCTTCTGGGACGACACCACCCACAGCTGGGTCCCCGCCGGCAAGCTCCACCATGGCGACGCCCTCAACACTGCCTCCAACGGCCATGTCTACGTCGTCACAATCCACATCACACGTGGGACCGCAAACCGCTGGAACCTCACCGTTCAGCAACTGCACACGTACTATGTGGTGGCCGGTGGCATTCCGGTCCTCGTGCACAACACCAATGCGGCATGCAGGATCCCTGCTGGACAGCCCGGAGGTGGCCGATATGCGAGAGATCCAAATGCGGCTCCCCGGACGCACACGCGTGATACGGAATATCCCAGCCAATTCAGGGAGTCAACGTGGGACGAAATGGCCGCCCTGTGGCAGGATCCCGACACGGGCGACTGGCTTGACGAGCAAGGTAATATCATTCCTCCTGGGGATCTGACATTTGATCATATTGAGCCGGTGGTTGAGCACTGGAATGGCGAAGGCTACGACATGAGTCGCGCTGATCGGAATGATTGGTACAATGACCCGGCAAACCTTCGCCCGATGTCTGGGAAGTTGAATTCGAGTCTAGGTGCGCAACTGTCCTCACGTTACAGGCAAGATGTTGGTCGGAATTATTCCGGGTGAGAGCGAGTTGATCTAAGTGGCGGTAGACATTCGAGATTTGCTCGCGTCCAATCCGCGCGCTCAGTTGTTTTCGAGGCTGGAAGATTCGTGGATGTGGTCGCCAAATCCGAGGTTCACGTTTGTCTCCGCGATGAGTCGCGATCCGGGGCGTGCTTTCCAGATCAACTTTATCGACTCGTTTGATGCAGACCTGGCTTGTGCGGTCATTGAGTTCGCGCGCGACGCTGCACTTCAGGAGGCAAGTCTCTTGGGTCCGCTTACGGTGACTGAGGGCTTTAGCTTCGGCGGCGCCAGCTTTGATGCAGTTGCCACGGCTAGCCCGGCCGTCCACGGCTACTACGTTGGGAGGAATGAAGTCCTCAATGAGCACGTTGTGGCAGTGTTCCCGGCCTTTTCGTGTGAGATTTCGGGGACTGAATCCCTAGAAGAGGCGATCCACAGATTCAAGCGGATGCTGCATCCCACCGTTATGAGCAGGCAGCCTGTGCCGTTTCTCCGAATGCGGTACGAAAATGCCAAGACAGGTGCGGGCAGTGTTGGTGACTTGCGCGGCTTCACGACGTGGGATGTTTTGCTGCGTGAATTGAACCTCCTGGCAGGGTCCCCCGAGAGTTTCGTCGAGTGCGAGAATGTCCATGCGGATGTTCGCCTAATCCGCTGGAGTGGAAACTGGAACGTGACAGGTGGAGGTGTGACGCAGGTGCTGGAGCAGGCACAGCTTAAGAACTGGGCGTCTTCATTCCTTGGCTGCAGCCTGGCCTAAGAACGTCTATCGGAGGCCGACGAGTGGAGTTCCAAGCGTCGAGAGGTTGACGACTCGCGCCCGCTTGGAACCTAGCCCGATGGTAATGGTGCGGCCCCGCCGGATTTGTTTCCGGTGGGGCCGCTGTGCTGGCTTGGGCAGGCTTGACGGCAGTAGTTGACGGCAACATCAGCGGACCGGTGCTGCACAAACGGGCGGGTCGTTGCCTTCGTCGGGCCGGGCGGCGGCCTCGGGCAGGTTGCGACGGTGGGGAGTCTTCTGTGACGACACAGCTCGCTCTGGGCACCTACCGGTGCCGGGCGATCCCGGAGGCGGCTGCCCGTGCGGCCGCCTCCGGCGCGCAGTGGATTGACACGGCCCCCAACTACGCCACCGGCCGCGCGCAGACCCTGCTCGCCCCGGCCCTGGCCGCCCACCCATCGCTGCAGGTCTCCACGAAGGCCGGCTACTTCACGGCGGCCACCGGTGCTGAAGCCGTGAACGCCGGTGCCCTCACCGAGGACCAGGCCCCGGCCGGGCACAGCCTCGCCCGGACTACATGCGCTGGCAGATCGCCCGCAACCGCGAGCAGCTCGGGCGCGACCGGTTGGACCTGGTCCTGCTCCACAACCCCGAGCGCGCCCACCCCGGCGACCGCCCCGCCCTTCACCACGCGATCCGTGACGCCTTCGCCGTCCTGGAGGAAGCCGTGGCGGCCGGGAATGTCGCCGGGTACGGGGTCGCCACGTGGGTGAGGCGTCCCCCGGAGTGTGGACACGGGGGTTCATGCCGCGAGGGTGAGTCTATGCTCTGCCCGATGCTGCTGTTCGAACTCGACGGGTGAGAG
>NZ_JBSHAY010000064.1:0-25312 GCF_053611725.1 Streptomyces sp. NPDC054783
GCCCCCTCGCAGGGGGCCGCCGCCTCTCTCACATCCTCAGGCCGTGTCGGGCCGTCGGCTCAGCTGAAGGAGTCGCCGCAGGCGCAGGAGCCGGTCGCGTTCGGGTTGTCGATCGTGAAGCCCTGCTTCTCGATCGTGTCCACGAAGTCGACGGTCGCGCCGCCCAGGTACGGAGCGCTCATGCGGTCCGTGACGACCTTGACGCCGCCGAAGTCCTTCTCCACGTCACCGTCGAGCGAGCGCTCGTCGAAGAAGAGCTGGTAGCGCAGGCCGGAGCAGCCGCCGGGCTGGACGGCGACACGCAGCGCGAGGTCGTCGCGGCCTTCCTGGTCGAGCAGGGCCTTGACCTTGGCCGCGGCGGCGTCGGTCAGGATGATGCCGTCGGTGACGGTGGTGGTCTCGTCCGATACGGACATCTACATCTCTCCCGGGTTGTACGGAGACTGCTTGCCGACGAGTGCAACCGGCGCTTCCGCGGATTCATTCCGGGCCGGGCAGTCACGTTGTCGCGTTTTTGCTTCCGTCTTCATGCTCGCACATGGCCGGGAAGGCCGACAGCGGCCCGAAGAGGGAGCCGGGCGGGATTCACGTCACATCGACGCTATGGCCATCGTCAAAGTGACGTGAACCAGTTATGATAGATAGCGTCAGTTAGACGAAAAGTAGAAAGGGTGCGTGCCGTGACCACCGCCCAGACCCCGGAACTCGACGTGCAGCCGACTCCGCTCGCCCTGCTGCTGCTCGGCCGTGAGGCCGACCCGAAGAGCGAGCGGGGCGTCGAGTGCCCCGGTGACCTGCCCTCGCCGTCCGACCCGGACCTGGTCGCGCGCGCCCGCGCGGCCAAGGAAAAGCTCGGCGACCAGGTCTTCGTGCTCGGCCACCACTACCAGCGCGACGAGGTCATCCAGTTCGCCGACGTCACGGGCGACTCCTTCAAGCTGGCCCGGGACGCGGCCGCGCGCCCGGAGGCCGAGTACATCGTGTTCTGCGGTGTGCACTTCATGGCCGAGTCGGCGGACATCCTCACCTCCGACGGCCAGAAGGTCGTCCTGCCCGACCTCGCCGCCGGCTGTTCCATGGCCGACATGGCGACGGCCGAGCAGGTCGCGGAGTGCTGGGACGTGCTGACCGAGGCGGGCGTGGCCGAGCAGGTCGTGCCGGTCTCGTACATGAACTCCTCCGCCGACATCAAGGCGTTCACCGGCAAGCACGGCGGCACGATCTGCACCTCCTCCAACGCCAAGCGCGCCCTGGACTGGGCCTTCGAGCAGGGCGAGAAGGTGCTCTTCCTGCCCGACCAGCACCTCGGCCGCAACACCGCCGTCCGGGACATGGGCATGTCCCTGGACGACTGCGTGGTCTACAACCCGCACAAGCCGAACGGCGGCCTGACGGCGGCGGAACTGCGGGCGGCCAAGATGATCCTGTGGCGGGGCCACTGCTCGGTGCACGGCCGTTTCTCGCTGGACTCGGTCAACGACGTGCGCGAGCGCATCCCGGGCGTCAACGTCCTCGTCCACCCGGAGTGCAAGCACGAGGTCGTGGCCGCGGCCGACTACGTCGGCTCGACGGAGTACATCATCAAGGCCCTGGAGGCCGCGCCCGCCGGTTCCAAGTGGGCCATCGGCACCGAGCTGAACCTGGTCCGCCGCCTGGCGAACCGTTTCGCGCCCGAGGGCAAGGAGATCGTCTTCCTCGACAAGACGGTCTGCTTCTGCTCGACCATGAACCGCATCGACCTGCCCCACCTGGTCTGGGCCCTGGAGTCCCTGGCCGAGGGCAACCTGGTCAACCGGATCGAGGTCGACAAGGAGACCGAGGCGTTCGCCAAGCTGGCGCTGGAGCGGATGCTGGCGCTTCCCTAGCGCGCACGAAAGGGCCGGGTCCCGTGACGAGACCCGGCCCTTTGCCGTGCCGTCAGACTCCGGCCGGCTCCAGAACCTTCTCCGCCTTCGCCTCTCGCCCGGCCGCCCGCTTCTTCGCGCGCCGCTCCTTGCGGAGCTCCAGCATCGCGTAGAGCGTCGGCACCAGCAGGAGCGTCAGCAGGGTGGACGTGATCAGGCCGCCGATGACGACCACCGCGAGGGGCTGGGCGATGAAGCCGCCCTCGCCGGTGACGCCCAGGGCCATCGGGAGCAGGGCGAAGATCGTCGCCAGCGCCGTCATCAGGATCGGGCGGAGGCGGTGGCGGCCGCCCTCGACGACGGCTTCCACCACGCCGCAACCCTGCCTGCGGTACTGGTTGATCAGGTCGATCAGCACGATCGCGTTGGTCACCACGATGCCGATCAGCATGAGCATGCCGATCATCGCCGGGACACCCATCGGGGTGCCGGTGGCGACCAGCAGACCGATCGCGCCGGTCGCCGCGAAGGGGATGGACACCAGCAGGATCAGCGGCTGGACCAGCGAACGGAAGGTCGCCACCAGCAGCATGAAGACGATCGCGATCGCCGCCAGCATGGCCAGGCCCAGGTTCTTGAACGCGTCGTTCTGGTCCGACGTCACGCCGCCGATCTCGGCCTGCGCGCCCGCCGGGAGCTTCAGCGCCTTGATCTTCGCCTGGAGCTTGGTGCTGATCGCGCCCGTGTTGTCACCGGTCGGCCTGGCCGTGATGGTGGCCGCGCGCTGCCCGTCGATCCGGGTCAGGGACACCGGGCCGTCCATCAGCTTCACCGTGGCGATGTCACCGAGCTTCACCGGGCCGAGGCGCAGCGCCTTCAGCTGGGCGAGTGTGGTCGCGGGCTTCGCCGACCTCACGACGACATCGCGCTCGGTGTCGTCGAGGATCGCCTTCGCCGCCGTCGTACCGCGCACCGCCTGGGCGACCGCCGCGCCGAGCTTCTGGTCGTCGAAACCGGCCGCCGCCGCCTTGGCGCCCGCCTGCACCGAGATCCGCGGCACGCTCGTGGCGAGGTCGCTGGAGACGTCCGTGACGCCGTCCAGACCGGCGACCGTGGAACGCACCTCCTCGGCGGCCGTCCGCAGCGCCTGCGGGTCGGACGCCTTGACCACGACGCTCAGGTTCTGGTTGCCGAAGCCGTCACCGGCCGACACCGTGGTCGTGCCGATGCCCTTGAGCTGCTTGAGGCCGTCCTCCAGGCGCTTGTGCACCTTGTCGTACGACTTCGCGTCCTTGAGCATCACCTGGTAGGACGCCTGGTTGGTGTCCGTGCCGCCGCCGAAGGCCGCCATGAAGCCGGAGGAGCCGACGGTGACCTGGTAGTCCTTGACGCCCTCGGTGGAGGCGAGCAGCTTCTCGACCCGCTTGGCCTGCGCGTCGGTGGCGGCCAGGCTCGTGCCGGGCTTCAGCTCCTGCTTGACCGTGAGGACCTCCTGCTCGCCCTGGTCGAAGAAGTTGGTCTTCAACAGGCCGCCCATGCCGAACGTGACGACCAGGACCACGATCGCGATCAGCACGCTGGTGAGGCGGCGGCGCGTGGCGAAGCGCAGGACGGGGACGTAGGCGCGCTGGAGGAGGCTGTTCGCCTCCTTCTCCTCGGCCCGGCGGCGGGCCTCCGCCGCGTCCTCGGGGGTGCCCTTCGGGGCGCGCAGGAACCAGTACGACAGGACCGGTACGACCGTCAGCGACACCAGCAGGGAGGCCAGCAGGGCCGCCGTCACCGTGATGCTGAACGAGCCGAACAGGGCGCCCACCATGCCGCCGACCAGGCCGATCGGCAGGAACACCGCGACCGTGGTGAGGGTGGAGGAGGTGACCGCGCCGGCCACCTCGCGCACGGCGTTGAGGATGGCTTCCCTGCGCTCCTCGCCGTAGCCGAGGTGGCGCTTGATGTTCTCCAGGACCACGATCGAGTCGTCCACGACCCGGCCGATGGCGATGGTCAGCGCGCCGAGCGTGAGCATGTTCAGGGACAGGCCGCGCGTCCACAGCACGATCAGCGCCAGGACCACGGACAGCGGGATGGAGACCGCCGTCACCAGCGTCGAGCGGATCGACGCGAGGAAGACCAGGATGACCAGCACCGCGAAGAGCAGGCCGAGCGCGCCCTCGGTGGTCAGGCCCTTGATGGACTTCGACACGGCCGGGCCCTGGTCGCTGACGACCGTGAGCTTCGCGCCGGAGCCGAGCTGCTTGCGCAGGTCGGGCAGCTTGTCCTTGACCGCGTTCGAGATGGTGACCGCGCTGCCGTCGTGGTCCATGGTGACGGTGACGGCGAGGCTGGGCCTGCCGTCCGTGCGGGTGATGGAGTCGGCCGGGGCGGGCTGCTCCTTGACGGTGGCGACGTCACCGAGGCGGACGGGCTTCTCCCCGCCCTCGCCGGTGACCATCAGGTCCTGGATCTGCTTGAGCGAGGTGAAGCCGCCGCCGACCTGGACGGTGCGGTTGGCGCCGTCCTCGTCGAAGGAACCGGCCGGGACGGTGGCGCCGCCCGCCTGCAGTGCCTGGCCGAGCGCGGCGGAGGTGAGGCCGGCCCGCGCGAGCCCTGCGTCGTCCGGGGTGACGGTGACCTGGAGGTCGCGGACGCCGGTGACCTGGACGCGGCCGACGCCGTCGATGTCCTTCAGCGCCGGTACGACCGTCTTGTCCAGCTGGTCCGCGAGCGCCTGCTGGTCCTTGCCGGAGGTGGCGGCGAGGACCACGGTCGGCATGTCGTCGGTGGAGCCGGAGACGACCTGCGGGTCGACGGCGTCCGGAAGCTGGTTGCGGGCCCGGTTCACGGCCTGCTGGACGTCGGAGACGATCCGCTTGGTGTCGTTGCCGTAGTCGAAGGACGCCATGATCACGGCGTGGCCCTCGCCGGCGGTTGAGGTGACTCCGGTGACACCGTCGACGCCCTGCAGGTTGTTCTCGATCGGCTCGACGACCTGCTTCTCGACGACGTCGGGCGAGGCGCCCTGGTACGGCGCGATCACCGACACCATGGGCAGGCTGATGGTGGGCAGCAGCTGCTGCTTGATCTGGGGTATCGCGATCAGCCCGAAGACGAGCGCGACAAGCGACATCAGGCCGGTCAGGGCCCGTTGCCGGAGGCTGAATCTCGACAGCCAGGACATGGATCAGGGTCTCTCAATCTGTGAGCGGCAGACCCTCTCACCCTGAGCCATCCCGGACGGCCGATCCGTAAGCCCTGGGTCCATTTCCTTATCCGGGCCCTACTCCGCCCGCAGTACGCCAGGGTGGAGACTCGCAGTACGCCAGGGTGGAGACTCGCAGTACGCCCGGGTGGAGATCAGTCCGTCCTCGGACGTACCAGCCCCGACTCGTACGCGATCACCACGAGCTGCGCCCGGTCGCGCGCGCCCAGCTTCGCCATGGCCCGGTTGACGTGCGTCTTCACCGTCAGCGGACTCACCGCGAGGCGTTCGGCGATCTCGTCGTTGGAGTGGCCGCCGGCGACCTGGACCAGTACCTCGCGCTCCCGCCCGGTGAGCGCGCCGAGCCGCTCGGAGCGGGCGGGGTCACGGCCGTCGTCGCCGTCGCCCTGGGCGAGGAAACGGGCGATCAGCCCCTTGGTGGCGGCGGGGGACAGCAGGGCCTCACCGCCGGCCGCGACCCGGATGGCGTTCAGCAGCTCCTCCGGCTCGCTGCCCTTGCCGAGGAAGCCGGAGGCGCCCGCCCGCAGGGCCTGGACGACGTAGTCGTCCACCTCGAAGGTGGTCAGGATGACCACGCGGACCTCGGCCAGCGCGGGATCGGCGCTGATCAGCCGGGTGGCGGCGAGCCCGTCCGTGCCGGGCATCCGGATGTCCATGAGGACGACGTCGGCGGCCTGCTCCTTCGCCAGCCGCACCGCTTCGGCCCCGTCGGAGGCCTCCCCGACCACCTCCATGTCGGGCTCGGAGTCGACCAGCACCCGGAACGCACTGCGCAGCAGTGCCTGGTCGTCGGCGAGCAGGACACGGATCGTCATGCGGGCTCCCCCGGGGGCCGTCGTACGGGTCTCCGTACGGGTCTCTGCGGATCTCCGTACGGGTCTCAGCGGATCTCAGTACGCGTCTTTGCGGGTCTCGGTACGGGTCTTGAGGGGCAGGATCGCATGGACGCGGAAGCCGCCGCCGTAGCGGGGCCCGGTGGTGAGGGTGCCGCCGACGGCGGTGACCCGCTCGCGCATGCCGAGCAGTCCGTGCCCGCCGCCGGCCCCGGGCACACCGGCCGCCCCCGCGCCGTCGTCCAGCACGGTGACCTCGATGTCCGTCCCCACCCGTACGACGCTGACCTCGGCCTTGGCCCGCGGTCCGGCGTGCTTCTGCACGTTGGTCAGGGCCTCCTGCACGATCCGGTAGGCGGCCAGGTCGACGGCGGCGGGCAGTTCGGTGCCCTGGTCGGCGCGGGCCACCTCCACCGGCAGGCCGGCGTTGCGGAAGGTGTCGGCCAGCTCGTCCAGCCGGCCGAGGCCGCCGGCGGGCTCGGTCGGGGCCTCGGGGTCACCGGACTGGCGGAGCAGCCCGACGGTGGCGCGCAGTTCCTCCAGCGCCGAGCGGCTGGCCTGGCGGACGTGGGCCAGGGCCTCCTTGGCCTGGTCGGGCCGCTTGTCCATGACATGGGCCGCGACCCCTGCCTGGACGTTCACGAGGGCGATGTGATGGGCGACGACGTCGTGCAGATCACGGGCGATGCGCAGCCGCTCCTCGGCGACCCGGCGGCGGGCCTCCTCCTCGCGGGTACGCTCGGCGCGTTCGGCGCGCTCCCGGATGGCCTGGACGACCGCGCGGCGGCTGCGTACGGCGTCCCCGGCGGTGGCGCCGATGCCGGTCCAGGCGAGGACGCCGAGGTTCTCCTGCGCGTACCAGGGCAGCGGGCCGCCGAGCATGGCGGCGGCCGTCAGCACGGTCATGCTGAGCAGGCCGACGCGCACGGTGGTGGTGCGGTCGGTGGTCGAGGCGACGGTGTACAGGGCGACCACGGCGGACATCGCGACCGGGGCGCGGGGGTCGCCGGTGACGCACTCGATCACGGAGAGGGCACCGGTGACGGCGAGGACCGTCCTGGGGGCGCGGCGACGGAAGACCAGCGCGGCCGCGGCGAACAGCATGAGGAGGAGGCTGAGGGGGTCGGGGGTGCGGATGCCCCAGGTGACGCCGTGCGCTCCGCGGGGCACCACGAAGGATCCGGCGACCATGCACACCAGCACGCCGGCGGCGATGGACGCGTCCAGCGCCAGGGGGTGGGCCCTGAGGCTGCACCGGGCGCGTTCGAGAGTGCTCACCCATGGAACAGTACGGGGGGCTTGCAAGCTGCCCTGTGCCGCAGCCGGGCGGGGTCCGCTCACCGGCGCCGGCGGGGTACGGGGTGCTGCCGCTGGGCGACGGGGTGTGTCGCCCGCCCGCGCTTGCGGGGTGCCGCTGCGCCCACCCGTGCCGCCCCTGGCGGTACGACTGCCCGCAGCCACGTGGGCGCGCTCTGCGGGCGCGGCAACTGCAACTTCCTGGGGCGCGGGGAACTGCGCGACCAGCCCACCACGCGCCCGCACCCGGGAGCGGCGAGCGCCCCCAACGGCGCTAACCCGGAATCAGCCCGTCGTCGCTCAGCATCTCCCTGACCTCAGCCAATGACGCGTCCGCCGACGGAAGGATCAGCTCCGAAGGTTCCAGCGCGTCGTCGGGAAGCGGCGTGCCCAAACGGCGGACGGAGTCGAGGAGGGCGCCGAGTGTGCGGTGGAAGCCCGCCTCGTCACCGCTCTCCATCTCGGCCAGCAGCTCGTCGTCCAGCTTGTTCAGCTCGACGAAGTGGGAGTCGTCCAGCTTCACCTGGCCCTCCCCCATGATCCGTACGATCACGTCGGCCTCCTCGGCTCGGGTCCCGGCGCCGGACTACTGCTTGTCGAAGCGCGGGGTGTCCTGCGGCTGCTGCTGGGACTGCCCCTGCCCGGTGCCGCCCTCGATGGCCTGCTGCGGGGAGCCCCCGGCCAGCTCGGCCTTCATGCGCTGCAGTTCCAGCTCTACATCCGTACCACCGGAGATCCGGTCCAGCTCGGCGGCGATGTCGTCCTTCGCCATTCCGGTCGGGTCGTCCAGGGCGCCGGAGGCGAGCAGCTCGTCGATGGCGCCGGCCCGGGCCTGCAGCTGGGCGGTCTTGTCCTCGGCGCGCTGGATGGCCAGGCCGACGTCGCCCATCTCCTCGGAGATGCCGGTGAAGGCCTCGCCGATCCGGGTCTGGGCCTGGGCGGCGGTGTAGGTGGCCTTGATGGTCTCCTTCTTCGTACGGAAGGCGTCCACCTTGGCCTGCAGGCGCTGGGCCGCGAGGGTGAGCTTCTCCTCCTCGCCCTGGAGGGTGGCGTGCTGCGTCTCGAGGTCGGTGACCTGCTGCTGGAGCGCGGCGCGCCGGGACAGCGCCTCGCGGGCCAGGTCCTCGCGGCCGAGCGCGAGCGCCTTGCGGCCCTGGTCCTCCAGCTTGGTCGACTGCTGCTGCAACTGGTTGAGCTGGAGTTCCAGGCGCTTGCGGCTGGTCGCCACGTCGGCGACGCCACGGCGGACCTTCTGCAGCAGCTCCAGCTGCTTCTGGTACGAGTAATCGAGGGTCTCGCGCGGGTCCTCGGCCCGGTCAAGGGCCTTGTTCGCCTTCGCGCGGAAGATCATCCCCATACGCTTCATGACACCGCTCATGGGCTTCGCGCGCCCCCTTCTGACGGACTCCAGCTCACAGATCCTGCGACAGGACCCACAGTACGGGCCCTGACTCCATTACCGCACTGTTCGGGGACGGATGCGCTCATCCCCGAGGACGACTGCGGACGGTACCGCTCCGGCGTGAGGAGTAGGTGATCCCCCACCGACCCCACCGGAACGTCCCCTCTGTCCCCCTACAGACGTCCGGTGTTGCGGGATCGTTCCCCGCCGGGCTGGGGTCCATGCCGGTGAAGCCCGTACCCTTGGGTTTTGTGTTCCGTAGCCGTGCCAAGGACGAGAAGGCCCCGACCGCCGACAAGGCGCAGGTGAACCTCTCCAAGCAGCCCCGTGACCCGCAGGCCCCGAAGGGCAGGCCCACGCCCAAGCGCAGTGAGGCCCAGTCCCAGCGGCGCAGCGTGGCCCACACGCCCACCAACCGCAAGGAGGTCGCGAAGCGCCAGCGCGAGGAGCGGCGCCAGGCCCTGGAGCGGCAGCGCAAGGCGCTGGCCACCGGGGACGAGCGCTATCTGCCGGCCACCCACAAGGGCCCGGTCCGCAAGTTCGCCCGCGACTGGGTGGACTCGCGGTTCAACGTGGCGGAGTTCTTCCTGCCGCTCGCCGTGGTGATCCTCGTGCTGAGCGTGGTGCGGGTGCCGGCGATCCAGTCGATCGCGCTGGTGCTGTGGCTCGTGGTGATCGTGCTGATCGTGGCGGACGCGGCGTTCAGCGGCTTCCGGCTGAAGAAGCGGCTCAAGGAGCGCTTCCCGGACGAGAGGACGCGTGGCGCCGTCGCCTACGCTCTGATGCGCTCCCTCCAGATGCGCCGGCTCCGGCTGCCGAAGCCGCAGGTCAAGCGCGGAGAGCGGCCCTGAGCGCTGACGCCTTCACCGGGGGCGCGGCCGAGGCGTGGCTGAACAAGCTGGGCAGGCTGCGTGATGTCGTACGCCAGGAGCTGGTGGCCCGGCAGCTGGACGAGCAGATAGCGGCGCGGTTCCCGGTCGGGCAGCGGCTGCGGGTGCTCGACGTGGGGATGGGCCAGGGCACGCAGGCGCTGCGGCTGGCCCGGCTCGGCCATCAGGTGACCGGGGTCGAGCAGGACGCGACGATGATCGCCGCCGCGCGTGAGGCGCTGGCCGCCCAGCCGGAGGGCATCCGGGAGCGGGTCCGGCTGGTGCAGGGCGACGGGCGGGACACCGGTGTGCACTTCCTGCCGGGCAGCTTCGACGTGGTGCTGTGCCACGGGGTGCTGATGTACGTCGAGGAGCCCGACCCGCTGGTGGCGGGCCTGGCGCGGATGCTGGCCCCCGGCGGGCTGCTCTCCCTGCTCGTCCGCAACGGCGACGCGCTCGCCATGCGGCCGGGCCTGTCCGGTGACTGGGCGGGCGCCCTGTCCGCCTTCGACACCACCGCCTACCACAACCGTCTCGGCCTGGACGTTCGGGCCGACCGGCTGGCCGCCCTCACCGCCACGCTCGCCGGGATCGCGGCCCCGCTGCACGCCTGGTACGGCGTCCGGGTGTTCACGGACACGGCGGCGGACGACGCGGAGATCCCCGAGGATCTGCAGACGCTGCTCGCTGTCGAGGAACGGGCCGGGCGCACGGACCCCTACCGCAGGGTGGCGGCGCTGCTGCACCTGTGCGGCGTACGGGGCTGAGACCGTTCGGGCCAACTGCGCGGGCCGGTTGATCAGCGCGCGGTGAGACTCGTAGGCATGGACGCTTCCCCGATCCGTGCCCTGCGGAGAGTCGCCGCCGCGGTGGCGTTGCTGTGCTGTGCGACGGCGAGCTGTACGACCACCGGTCCCGAGGTCCGGCAGGACGCCGCGACGACCGCGCGGGCGCAGGTGCCGACGGCCGCGAGTGCTCTGCAGAACCAGTACCAGAAGGTCATCAAGGAGGTCCTGCCGTCGGTCGTACAGATCCAGGCGAGCCGCGAGCAGGGCTCCGGGATCGTGTACGACGGCAAGGGCCACATCGTCACCAACGCGCACGTGGTCGGGTCGGAGAAGACCTTCAGGGTGACCACGGCCAACAGCGAGGCGCCGCTCACCGCGAGCCTGGTGGCCTCCTACCCCCAGCAGGACCTGGCCGTGATCAAGCTGGACAAGGTGCCGGCCGGGCTGCGGCCGGCGGTGTTCGGCGACTCCGAGAAGGTGGAGGTCGGCCAGATCGTGCTGGCCATGGGCTCGCCGCTCGGGCTGGCGTCCAGCGTGACCCAGGGCATCGTCTCGGCGACCGGGCGGACGGTCAGCGAGGCTCCCGGCGGGGGTACGGGCGCGACCATCGCGAACATGGTGCAGACCTCGGCCGCCATCAACCCGGGCAACAGTGGCGGCGCACTGGTCAATCTCGCCGGGCAGGTCATCGGCATCCCGACGCTCGCCGCCGCCGACCCGCAGCTCGGGGGCAGCGCCGCGCCCGGCATCGGGTTCGCCATCCCGGCGTCGTTGGTGCAGACGATCGCCGGGCAGATCGTCAAGCAGGGCAAGGTGGTCGACTCCGGGCGGGCAGCGCTGGGCATCACCGCGCGGACGGTCGTGGACAACAGCTACCAGCCCGCCGGGGTGGCGGTGGTCAGCGTCAGGCACGGCGGCGCGGCGGACAGGGCGGGCCTGCGCGCGGGCGACGTCATCACCAAGCTGGGTGACCGGCCGATCACCACCATCACCTCCCTCTCGGTGGCGCTGGCGGCGGACAGGCCGGGCCAGAAGACGTCGGTGACCTACCAGCGCGGCGGCGCCGAGAAGACGGTGGAGGTGACACTGGGCGAGCAGTGACGAGGGGTACGCCCCTACGACCGCGGGGCCGCACCCCTCCGCACCGGCTAGGCCGCGTCGGCGTGCAGGCTCATCGGCCCGTAGATCTCGGTGTTCTCCTCGAACAGCCGCACCTGGTCGGCGCCGCCCTCCAGGAGTGCCTTCCAGTGCTCGCCGATCCAGGACTCGGCGTCCCCCTGCGTGGTGAACTCCTCGGGCTGCACCGCGGGCTGGACCTCCGTCCCGTCGGCCTTCTCGAACCGCCACGTCCATGCCGTCATGTGGGCCTCCTTCGATCCAACACTGCTGGAAGACTAGCCGGAAGCGCACGATGTGATCGGACAGGCGAAAATCGATTCGTGGAAGTGACTCTGCTCGGTACCGGCGCCCCGGCCGGACTGCCCCGTCCCGACTGCCCCTGTGCCGCCTGCGCGGCGGCGCTCGGGCCCGACGCGCGGGCCGCCACCGCCGTGCTGGTGGACGGGGCGCTGCTGCTCGACCTGACGCCGGGCGCGGCGTTCGCGGCGGCGCGGGCGGGGCATTCGCTGGGCGGGGTACGGCAGGTGCTGCTGTCGCATCCGCACGACGGGCCCGCGGTGGAGGTGCCGGCGGGGCTGCCGCAGCCCGTGCGGGTGCCGGACGGGCGTGAGTTGGCGCTGCTGACGGGGCATCGGGTGCGGGCCGTGGCGATGGACGCGGGCGGCACCGGGTACGCGGTGACCGGGCCGGAGGGGCAGCGGCTGCTGTATCTGCCGCCGGGCGGGGCGCCGGCGGGTCTGGAGGAGGCGACGGCGGAGTCGTACGACATGGTCCTCGCGGATGTCGTCGGCCGCCCGGACGCGCTGGCGCGTCTGCGGGCGGTGCGTTCGGCCGGGCCGACGACGGACGTGCTGGCCGTCCACCTCGACCACGATGTGCCGCCCGGCGCGGAGTTGCGGCGCCGGCTGGCGGCGGCCGGGGCGCGGGCGGTGCCGGACGGTACGACGCTGGCGGTCGGCGCGTACGAGGACGTGCCGGACGTGCCGCGCCGGACGCTGGTGCTGGGCGGGGCCCGCTCGGGCAAGTCGGTGGAGGCCGAGCGGCGCCTGGAGTCCTTCCCGGACGTGCTGTACGTGGCGACCGGCGGGACGCGGGACGGGGACACCGAGTGGGCCGAGCGGGTGGCCGCGCACCGGGAGCGGCGGCCGGGGTCGTGGCGTACGGCGGAGACGACGGACCTGGTGCCGCTGCTGGGCGAGGACGGGCCGCCGCTGCTGATCGACTGTCTGTCCCTGTGGCTGACGGATGTCATGGACTCGGTGGGGGCGTGGGACGACGCGGAGTGGGCGGGCGGGGGTGAGAAGTCCCTGCGGGAGCGGGTGCGGGAGCTGACCGAGGCCGTGCGCCGTACACGGCGGACGGTGGTGGCCGTGTCGAACGAGGTCGGCTCGGGGATCGTTCCTGCGACCGCCTCCGGCCGCCGGTACCGGGACGAACTCGGGCGCCTGAACGCGGCGTTCGGCGCGGAGTGCGAGCAGGTGCTGCTGGTGGTGGCGGGGCAGGCGTTGGTGCTCCGGGGTTGAGGGGCGCCCCGCACTGGTGCCGGCCGGGGGCCGGGTCGCCTGCCGGCGCTGGCAGGGTGCCTGCCCCCGCTCTCGGCTTCGCCCGAGCGGGGGCCCCCACCGCCCACCCGTGCCGCCCCTGGCGGCACGACTGCCCGCAGCTGAGCGGGTACGGCGGGCGCTGTGCCAGTGGCACGACTGCCCGCCGCCACGACGGCAGGAGCGCCGCTTGCGAGCGGGGCGCCGCCCCAGCGGCACGGCTGCCCCTGCTACGGCGAAATGACCGCCGCTGCCGGGTAGTTGCCACCCCTGCGGCACCTGCCCGCAGCTCCGGCGGGACGGGCGCCGCTGACGGGGGGCGCCGGCCCAGCGGCACGGCCGGCCGCAGGCTGCGGCGTCGCAGTGCGCGACCAGTCCCCCAACGCGCCCGTCGTCAGCCTCTGTCCTTGCGTGCCACGAGCCGGTACGCGTTGGAGAACGGTGTGCGGCGGACGAAGGGGGCCATGACGTGGTCCAGGGCCGAGGCCGACAGCCGGGCGGGCGCAGCGGCGGCTCTCAGCAGCGGGGCCCTGGCGACGGCCAGGGCGACCGCGGCCGACAGGTCGCAGGGCACATGCGGGTGTTTGCGGTCGGTCACGAGGATCGTGCAGCCCAGGGTCTCCAGCTCGGCGCGCAGGTTGGGCAGGGGCAGCAGGTGCAGGTGGCGGGGCTGGCCGTACGGGAGCCACCACCTGCCGAGCAGGGCGGCGAACGCGCAGCGCGGATCGGCGACTTCCACGACGAGGTGGCCGCCGGGCCGCAGGGCCGTCAGGGCGGCGCGGAGTTCGGCGCGCGGGTCGGGCGTGTGCTCCAGATGGCGGAACATGCTGACCACGTCGTAGCGGCCGCGCAGCCGGGCCGTCATGCCGGGTGTGGCGAGGTAACCGCGGTGGGCCTCCTCGACCCGTTCCTCCAGCTGGGCCTGCTGCACCCGGGCCGTCGGATCCAGGCCGTCGAAGCTCGTGTACGGGAAGAACTCCTTCGCCGCCTCGGGGAAACGGGCGTGGCCCGTGCCCACGTCCAGCCAGCTCTCCGCCTCGGCCAGCGCCGACAGCCGCCAGGCGGTGACCCGGTGCCGCCGGCGGACCGCGCGGGCGGACCGGACGCGGACGGTGAACTCCTCCAGCTGCCGTTCGTAGAAGTCCCGGTGGAAGAAGGTGAACCCTTCCGCCGTGAGCCGGGGGTTCTGGAAGACGTGGGCGCAGTCGCGGCACTCGTCGAGGACGAACCGGCCCGGCCGGTGCCGCAGGGGGTCGCTCGCGCGCACCCGGGTGCGCAGCCGTGCGGAGCCGCACCAGGGGCAGTCCTCGCGGCGCGGTTCGAGGAACGGGTCGGAGGAGCGTGGTAGGGGCGTAGGCGTGCAGGACGAGGTCGGCATGGCGGCTCCCTGAGTGACATTCCGCAACAAACCGGACAGCAGACCGGAACGTAGGGGATCCGGATCTTGGGCGCAATGACGTCGTGGGGGCGTGGTGACCATGTGGCGCGGAAGCGTTCGTTCTCTGGCGGTACTGTTCGGCGAATGAGCAGGCTTAATCTGGACGACTTCACCGATCTGATCGAGCGCCCGGACGGGGGCGTGCGCCGTGACGCCGAGGCCCGGCGGGAGCGCCAGATCGTGCCGCCCGGGGCGCTGGGCCGCCTCGACGAGCTGGGCGAGTGGCTGGCCGCCGCGCAGAGTGCCGTACCGGTACGGACCGTGGAGCGGCCGAAGGTGATCCTCTTCGCCGGTGACCACGGCGTGGCCGGGCTGGGCGTCTCGGCGCGCCCCGCCGGCAGCGCGGAGCAGCTGGTGCGAGCCGTGCTGGAGGGCGCGAGCCCGGTGTCCGTGCTCGCGCGGCGCCAGGAGGTGCCCGTACGAGTCGTGGACATGGCCCTGGACTGCGCGCCGGACGCCTTCCCCGAGGACGTCGTACGGCACCGGGTGCGGCGCGGCAGCGGCCGTATCGACATCGAGGACGCCCTCACCCTGGAAGAGGCCGAGGCGGCGCTGCGCGCGGGCGTCGCCGTCGCCGACGAGGAGGCCGACTCCGGTACGGACCTGGTGGTGCTCGGCGACATCAGCGTCGGCGGGACCACCGCCGCGGCGGTGCTGATCGCGGCGCTGTGCGGGACCGACGCGTCGGTGGTGACCGGGCGGGGCGGGCTCGCCATCGACGACCTGGCGTGGATGCGCAAGTGCGCGGCGATCCGGGACGCGCTCCGACGGGCGCGGCCGGTGCTCGGGGACCAGCTGCAGCTGCTGGCGACCGTGGGCGGGGCGGACCTCGCGGCGATGACCGGGTTCCTGCTGCAGTGCGCGGTGCGGAAGCTGCCGGTGATCCTCGACGGAGTGGTGGCCGCCGCGTGCGCGCTGGTCGCACAGCGGGTCGCCTTCCGGGCGCCGGACTGGTGGCTGGCCGGGCACGCCAGCGGGGAGCCGGGGCAGGCGAAGGCGCTGGACCGGATGGCCCTGGAGCCGCTGCTGGAGCAGGGGGTGAAGATCGGCGAGGGCGCCGGGGCGCTGCTCGCTCTGCCGCTGGTGCGGGCCGCGGCGGCGCTGGCCGCGGAGCTTCCCGAAAAGCCCGGGGACGATAAGGAGCCGGAGGAGGAGAAGGAGCCGGAGGAGCAGAAGGAGCCGGAGGAGCAGAAGGAGTAGTTCCGGTTCGCGTGAACTCCCGGCGGAAAAGTGCGGTTCGCCTGGTCGGCCCCCATATGATCCTGCCCCATGGGAGATGCCCGAAATGCCGTTCCGCAGCAGGCCGAACCGGGACGTCCGGGTGAGGAGGGGCGCCGGTCCACCGGGGCCTCCCGGCGGGCGGCCGCCTTCGCCGTCTGGTATCTGCGCACCGTCGCCTTCATCAACTTCCTCAGCGCGGTCTGGGTCTCGCTCGGCCAGGACGTGCGCCGGCACAACCAGGACGACTTCTTCACCCCGTACCTGCTGACGGCCGGCTTCGCCTCGGGTGTGTTCACCGCGTTCCTGGCGATCACCATGCGGCGCCGGAAGAGGGCCGCCTGGATCCTCAACATCGTGCTCAGCGGGGCCTTCCTGGCGCTGTTCGCGTTCGCCATGGCGTTCCCGGAGATCCGGCGGTACACGCAGAACTGGATCTCGCTGGCGCTCACGGCCGTGTTCGTCGGCGCGCTGCTCGTGGGCCGCCGGGAGTTCTACGCCAAGGGCGACCGGTCCAACCCGCGGCTCGCGGCGACGGTCGCCGTCGGCGGCGGACTGGCCGCGAGCCTGCTGGCCGGACTGCTGGTGACCGTCACCAACCAGGCGCCGGACACGGCCCGTTCGACCTTCCTGGAGCGCTGGCACTACGGCGCCCTGCGCCTTGTGTCGGTGGCCGCCGACGAGTCCCGCTTCCCCGGGATCGACCCGCCGAACTGGGCCAACGTCACCGTCAACGTGCTCAGCACGGCCCTCGTCCTCGCCGTGTTCTACGCCGCGTTCCGCTCCCGGCGCGCCGTCGACCCGCTCACCGAGGACGACGAGAAGCAATTGCGGGCCCTGCTGGACCGGCACGGCGAGCGGGACTCGCTCGGCTACTTCGCGCTGCGCCGGGAGAAGAGCGTGGTGTGGTCGCCCACGGGCAAGGCGGCCGTCGCCTACCGGGTGGTCGGCGGGGTGAGCCTGGCCTCCGGGGATCCGCTCGGGGACCCGGAGGCGTGGCCGGGCGCGATCGCGCCGTGGCTCGCGGAGGCGCGGGCGCACGGCTGGATCCCGGCGGTGATGGGCGCGAGCGAGGAGGCGGGGACGATCTACGCCCGGCACGGGCTCGACGCCCTGGAACTCGGCGACGAGGCGATCGTGGAGGTCGCCGACTTCACCCTGGACGGCCGGGCGATGCGCACGGTCCGGCAGGCGTACAACCGGGTACGGCGGGCCGGGTACGAGGTGCGGATCCGGCGGCACGCGGATGTCCCGACCGCCCCGGTGGACGAGATGGCGCATCTCGTCGAGCGCGCGGACGACTGGCGGGACGGGGCGACCGAGCGCGGGTTCAGCATGGCGCTCGGCCGGCTCGGGGACCCCGAGGACGGGCAGTGCGTGATGCTGGAGTGCACGGACGCCGAGGGGAGGCTGCGCGCGCTGCTGTCCTTCGTGCCGTGGGGGCCGCACGGGCTGTCCCTGGACCTGATGCGCCGCGACCGGGACTCCGACAACGGGCTGATGGAGTTCATGGTCATCGAACTGCTGCGGCGGGCCGGAGAGATCGGGATCACGCAGGTCTCACTGAACTTCGCGATGTTCAGGTCGGTCTTCGAACGTGGCGCGCGCCTCGGTGCCGGACCGGTGCTGAGGCTGTGGCGGTCGCTGCTCAGCTTCTTCTCCCGCTGGTGGCAGATCGAGTCGCTGTACCGCGCCAACGCCAAGTACCGGCCCATCTGGGAGCCGCGGTTCCTGCTCTTCGAGAAGAGCGCGGACCTGCTGCGCATCGGCCTCGCCTCGGCCCGCGCGGAGGGCTTCCTGGAGGCGCCGGGACTGCCGAAGTGGCTGCACCGCAGGCACCTGGACACACACCGGTGAGGACCGACCGATGAGAGCGCTCGCCCGCTGGGCCCGTGAGGAGTGGGGGCCGCTGTACGTCACCGTACGCGCGGCCCCGCTGAAGCGGCGTCTGCGGGCGGCGCCGATGACGCTCGGCGCGGTCTGCCTGACGGCCCTGCTGCAGTACGTGCAGAACCAGACGTGGGGCTACCAGCTCGTGCAGAACATGGGCGCCGTCCGGGCCGAGGACCCCCTGTGGCTGGCCCTGCTCCGCACTCCCCTCTCCCTCTTCGTGCCGGCGCTGGATCTGCCGGTGTGGGGCGCGCTGGCGCAGATCCTGCTGGTGTTCGGGATCGCCGAGATCTGCATCGGCTGGTGGCGGACCCTGGTGATCGCGTACGCCGCCACACTCGCCGGGACCCTGTACGCGCGCGTCGGCATCTCGCTGGGCGCACATGCCCCGTTCGGGCTGCCGTGGACGGACGCGCAGGTGGTGGACACCGGTCCGTCGGCGGCCGTAGTGGGTCTCGCCGTGTTCGTGAGCTGGCGCTACGGCGCGTACGTCACCTCGGGCGCGGTGACCCTGGCGATGGTCGCCGAGGTGCTGGTCAAGGAGAACCTGGCGGGCAAGGAGCATCTGGCCGCGCTGATGGCGGTGGGGCTGATCTGCCTCGCGGTGGCGGTGCGGCACCGCTACGGGCTGCGGCTGGGCCCACACCACGCCTACGGCCGTCTGACGCGACGCGTTCAGCGACAACCGGGCAGCCGGGCCGGGCGCGGGTCGGACCTGCCGCCGATCCAGTCCTGAACGGCCCGACTCCGCCGAGCCCGGCGACGATCGTGCCGGCAGGCACGGGGCGGCGACCGTCGAAACGGCGGGCCCCCGGCGAACCCGGGCCCGGCTCCCGCCCCCGTACGTACAGCCCGCTCAGCGGCGGTCGGGCAGCCGGGCCGGGCGCGGGTCGGGTCTGCCGCCGATCCAGTCCTGGACGGCGCGGGTCCGCCGGGCCCAGCGGCGGTCGTGGCGGTAGGTGCGCAGGGCGGCCTTGGCGCGGGCGCGGGGGCGGCGGCCGTAGAAACGGCGGGCCCACGGGGAGCCGGGGCGGGCCAGCCGGATCGCGCCGACCAGCGCGACCAGCGGCACGATCACCCCGAAGACCGCGACGCGCGCCTTGCCCTTGCTCAGGGCGATCAGCGCGAAGAGGAAGTTCACGCCGATGGTGCTGAGGGCACCGCCGCGGTCCTGCAGCTCCTGCTGCGACAGGTCGTTGACGCCGAACGGGGCGAACCCGGCGAGCAGCAGCACGACGAGCGCGGCGGTGAGCACGACGATCTCGACGCTCTTGCGGCCCTCCTCGCTCCAGTACACGTCGTCCAGGTGGAGGATCAGCGCGAACTCGTCCAGGACGAGCCCGGCGCCCATCCCGAACAGCACGGCGGCGATGGCACCGCCTGCGCCCTGCCGGCCGCTGGCGACCGCGCCGAACCCGCCGACGAGGGTGAGGACGACCCCGGGGACGACGTGGTGGATGTGCAGCCCGCCCGCCTTCACGTTGCCGAACGGGCCCTTGCCGGCCCGGATCAGCCGGGTGATCACCCGGGTGACGACGAAGGTGAACAGGAAGGCGGTGAGGGCGAGCAGCAGCGGGAGCTTGCCCGGTTCGACGATGTTCCGTACCCACCAGTGCCCCATATGCGCACCTTATCCCCGGGTGCTCAGAGGGGCTCCGCGACCGCCCGGTAACCTTCGCCGGTGCCCAAGTCCTCACCGCTCGACGGCCTCCGCTTCGCCTTCGGCACCCTCACCGTGCTGCCCGTCCGGGTGCACCGCTGGGACCGCGAGGCCGCACGCGCCGGGATGATGAACGCCCCGGTCGCCGGTCTGGTCGTAGGCCTCTGCGCGGCCGGAGCGGGACTGTTGCTGCTCCTCCTCGGCGCCGGCCCGCTGCTCGCCGCCGTCGCCACCGTCGCCGTGCCGGCAACGCTCACCCGGGGGCTGCACCTCGACGGCCTCGCCGACACCGCCGACGGCCTGGGCAGCGGCAAGCCCGCCGAGGACGCGCTCCGCATCATGAAGCAGTCGGACATCGGGCCGTTCGGGGTCGTCACCCTGGTCCTGGTGGTGCTGGCCCAGGTCGCGGTGCTGGCACAGCTGTACGGCGACTCCTGGGCGCGGGGTGCCCTGGCGGCCGTCGTCTCGGCGATCACGGCCCGGCTCGCGCTCACCCTGGCCGCCCGCACCGGGGTGCCGGCCGCCCGCCCGGAGGGGCTGGGGGCGGCGGTCGCCGGGGTGGTTCCGGTACCGGGCGCGCTGGCCGTCACCGCGGCCTTCACGATCGGTTCGGCGGCCTGGGGGACGGCCCTGGGCCCGTACGGCGCCGTGCGCGCGGCGGCAGCGGTCGTGCTGTCCCTGGCCACGGCCGAACTCCTGCTGCGCCGCTGCACGAACCGCTTCGGCGGGGTGACGGGGGACGTCTTCGGCGCCTTGGCGGAGACGGCGGCGACCACCGCTCTCGTGGTGCTGTCCCTGGGCCGATAAACTTCTCGGCCGTACACGGAGAAGGCAGTTGTGATTCGGGGGAAATCCGTGCTGAAGCTGCGCCGCGCCCTGGCCTGGTTCATAGACTTCGCGCTCGTGGCAGCGGTGGCCGCCCTGCTGGCCGTACTCACCTTCCACCGCATCGCCGCTCTCGTCACGGACGTGCCCTCGCTGGCCACCAGGGGCGGCCTGGACCTCCTGACCTCGCGCGGTGACGTCGTCGGCGCCTCCGAACACCTCGGACTGTCCCTCTGGGACCAGGTGGTCCTGGACGTGGAGGAGGCCTTCGGCGCGCTCGTCGTCGCCACGTTCCTCTACCAGTGGGCCTGTCTCGCGCTGCTCGGCCGCACCCTCGGCAAGGGCCTGCTCGGCCTGCGCGTCACCCCGCGGCTGTCCCGGCACGCCCTGCGCCGCGCCGCCGTCACCACCGTCGCCGACGTCGCGGTGTACGCGCTGGCCTGTGTGCTGCTGATCGAGGGCAGGTTCGGTCTTTCGGTGCTGGTGTGGGCCATGGCGGTGGTGCTGTTCCTGGTCAACGCCCTGACGATGGTCTTCCCCGGCCGCCGCTCCCTCGCCGACCGGCTGGCCGGCACCTCCGTGGTGGCCGTGCTTCGGCGCGGGGGGTCCAGCCCGATGGGCAGCGTGCCCCAGGGGTGAGCGCCCGCGCCGGGCACCGCACACTGCACCTCGTGCGGCCGTCGAGGGGGCCCGCGTCACCGCCGCTGTCCGTGTGGTCGAGGGCGGTCTCGGGGCAGGCCCAGGTGTGGGCGTCGAGCTGCGGGACGGCGTACGTGCAGTTGGGCGGTGATCGCGCCGACCGGTCCGGCGCCGTCGTCGACGACCAGGGCCCCGAGGTCGATGCGCGGATCGCCGGCTGCTCTGAGACGGTTGGCGCGGTGGGTCATGAACAGGTTCCCCCCACAGCCGCCGGACGGACGGTCCGCCGGAACGCGACGGCTACGGCGCGTCGCGCGGTGCCCGGGAGGCGGAAGTGACCACGACGCCACGCGCAGGTGAACGCCCGCAGGAATGAGCGAACGCGCGCACGCGCGTAGTCTCGTCCCGGGTGTTCGCCGACAGGGTGAAGGCCCCGTTGCCCTCCGCGCCCAGGTCTGGGCCTAAGGTCGGCTCTCGGGCCCACCCACCCCTGCACTGGCGATTGCCCCACAGGGCGATCGAGGATCGCAATACATCGGAAGCGAGAATTCACCACCGTGACTGCTCTGACTCTCAGCACCTCTGCGGCGCCCGGCCTGCGGGCCGACGCGATCGTGATCGGTGTCGCCAAGGGCACCAAGGGCCCCGTCGTAGCGCCGGGCGCCGAGGCAGTGGACAAGGCGTACGACGGCAAGCTGGCCGGCGTCCTGGAGACCCTCGGCGCCGCGGGTGCCGAGGGCGAGCTGACGAAGCTGCCCGCTCCGGCCGGCTTCAAGGCGTCGATCGTCGTGGCGGTCGGCCTGGGCGCGGAGCCGGACGCCAAGAGCGAGGACGAGACCTACGGCGCCGAGGCGCTGCGCAAGGCCGCCGGCGTGGCCGCCCGCGCGCTCGCCGGCTCCAAGAAGGCCGCGTTCGCGCTGCCCGTCGACGGCCCGGGCGCCCTCGGCGCGATCAGCGAGGGCATCCTGCTCGGTGCGTACTCCTTCGACGTCTACAAGGAGAACGGGAACGGCGGGAAGGCCAGGAACGGCAAGGCGCCCCTGGCCGAGGCCGCGCTGCTCGGCGGCAAGCCGCGCGACGCCGCCCACAAGGGGGCCGTCGCCCGCGCCGTCGCGGTCACCGAAGAGCTGAACCGCGCCCGCGATCTGATCAACACCCCGCCGAACGACCTGACGCCCGCCATCTTCGCCGGCATCGCGCAGACCGCGGCCAAGGAGCACGGCATCAAGGTGCAGGTGCTCGACGACAAGGCACTGGCCAAGGGCGGCTACGGCGGCATCCTCGGCGTCGGCGGCGGCTCGTCGGCCACCCCGCGCCTGGTGAAGCTGTCGTACACGCACCCGAAGGCGGAGAAGCACCTGGCCCTGGTCGGCAAGGGCATCACCTACGACTCGGGCGGCATCTCGCTGAAGCCGGCCGGGCACAACGAGACGATGAAGTGCGACATGAGCGGTGCCGCCGCCGTGTTCGCCGCGGTCGTCGCCGCGGCGCGCCTCGGCCTGGAGGTCAACGTCACCGGCTGGCTGGCGCTGGCCGAGAACATGCCGTCCGGCACCGCCGTGCGCCCGGGCGACGTGCTGCGCATGTACAGCGGCAAGACGGTGGAGGTCCTCAACACCGACGCCGAGGGCCGGCTGGTGCTCGCCGACGCGCTGTGGGCGGCCTCGCAGGAGAGCCCGGACGCGATCGTGGACGTCGCGACCCTCACCGGCGCGATGATGCTGGCGCTGGGCAGCCGGACGTTCGGTGTCATGGCCAACGACGACGCGTTCCGCTCCGCGGTGCACGAGGCGGCGGAGGAGGTCGGCGAGCCGGCCTGGCCGATGCCGCTGCCGGAGCACCTGCGCAAGGGCATGGAGTCCCAGGTCGCCGACCTCGCGAACATGGGCGAGCGGATGGGCGGCGGGCTGGTCGCCGGTCTGTTCCTGCGCGAGTTCGTGGGCGAGGGGATCACGTGGGCGCACCTGGACATCGCCGGGCCGGCGTTCAACGAGGGTGGGCCGTTCGGGTACACGCCGAAGGGCGGCACGGGTTCCGCGGTACGGACGCTGGTCCGTCTGGCGGAGCTCACGGCTGCGGGTGACCTGGGCTGAAACGCCTGATGGCGCGGTCCATTCCGTAGTACGGCTCCGCCGCGTGGGGGTGTTCGCGCCCACGCGGCGGAGCCGCGTATCAGACACAGCCCCTCGCCCCTTGGCGCGCGCACCTTCGTTTTCAGCTGTACGTGGGGTGTCTCACACTCCAGCCCGGCGTCTCGTCCGCCTCGAACAAGTGCAAAGATGGAGCCCGGCAGGACAGGGCCCCCACCGAAGGGCCGAAGCATCAAGCGGCCGGACACCAGCCGCCCGCCGGTCACAGGAGATCGGCGCAAGGCGCACATGCATGGAGGACGTGACGTGGCGAACGACGCCAGCACCGTTTTCGACCTAGTGATCCTCGGCGGTGGTAGCGGTGGTTACGCCGCGGCCCTGCGCGGGGCGCAGCTGGGCCTGGACGTCGCCCTGATCGAGAAGGACAAGGTCGGCGGCACCTGCCTGCACCGGGGTTGCATCCCCACCAAGGCCCTGCTCCACGCGGGCGAGATCGCCGACCAGGCCCGCGAGAGCGAGCAGTTCGGCGTCAAGGCGACCTTCGAGGGCATCGACGTCGCGGCCGTCCACAAGTACAAGGACGGCGTCATCGCCGGCCTGTACAAGGGTCTGCAGGGTCTGATCGCCTCCCGCAAGGTGACCTACATCGAGGGTGAGGGCCGTCTGTCCTCCCCGACCTCCGTCGACGTGAACGGCCGGCGCATCCAGGGCCGCCACGTCCTGCTGGCGACCGGCTCCGTGCCGAAGTCGCTGCCGGGCCTGGAGATCGACGGCAACCGCATCATCTCCTCCGACCACGCCCTCGTCCTGGACCGCGTGCCGCAGTCCGCGATCATCCTGGGCGGCGGTGTCATCGGCGTCGAGTTCGCCTCGGCGTGGAAGTCCTTCGGCTCGGACGTCACGGTCATCGAGGGCCTGAAGCACCTCGTGCCGGTCGAGGACGAGAACTCCTCGAAGCTTCTCGAGCGCGCGTTCCGCAAGCGCGGCATCAAGTTCAACCTCGGCACCTTCTTCCAGAAGGCCGAGTACACCCAGGACGGCGTGAAGGTCACCCTGGCGGACGGCAAGGAGTTCGAGGCCGAGGTCCTCCTCGTCGCCGTCGGCCGTGGCCCGGTCTCGCAGGGCCTGGGCTACGAGGAGGCCGGGGTCGCCATGGACCGCGGTTACGTCCTCGTCGACGAGTACATGCGGACCAACGTCCCGACCGTCTCCGCCGTCGGTGACCTCGTCCCGACGCTCCAGCTCGCGCACGTCGGCTTCGCCGAGGGCATCCTGGTGGCGGAGCGTCTGGCCGGTCTGAAGGTCGTTCCGATCGACTACGACGGTGTCCCGCGGGTGACGTACTGCCACCCGGAGGTCGCCTCCGTCGGCATCACCGAGGCCAAGGCCAAGGAGATCTACGGCGCGGACAAGGTCGTCGCTCTGAAGTACAACCTGGCGGGCAACGGAAAGAGCAAGATCCTGAACACCGCGGGCGAGATCAAGCTCGTCCAGGTGAAGGACGGTGCCGTCGTCGGCGTCCACATGGTCGGCGACCGCATGGGTGAGCAGGTCGGCGAGGCCCAGCTGATCTACAACTGGGAGGCGCTGCCGGCCGAGGTCGCCCAGCTCATCCACGCCCACCCGACGCAGAACGAGGCGATGGGCGAAGCCCACCTGGCGCTCGCCGGCAAGCCGCTGCACTCCCACGACTGAGCCTTCGGTCAACGGGCGCGACGACACAGACTTCCGCAATTCGTTAGGAGCAACCGAAACCATGGCGGTTTCCGTAACCCTTCCGGCGCTCGGTGAGAGCGTCACCGAGGGCACTGTCACCCGCTGGCTGAAGGCCGAGGGCGAACGCGTCGAGGCCGACGAGCCGCTGCTCGAGGTCTCGACCGACAAGGTCGACACCGAGATCCCCTCGCCCGCCGCCGGCGTGCTTGCCTCCATCAAGGTCGCCGAGGACGAGACGGTCGAGGTCGGCGCCGAGCTGGCCGTGATCGACGACGGCACCGGTGCCCCCGCGGCCGCCCCGGCCCCCGCCGCTGCCGAGGCTCCGGCCCCGGCCGCCCCCGCCGCTCCGGCTCCGGCCGCCGAGGCCCCCGCGGCGCCGGCCGCCCCGGCCCCCGCCGCCGCTGCCCCGGCCGCCCCGGCCGGTGGCGCCACCGGCACGGACGTGGTCCTGCCCGCGCTCGGTGAGTCGGTCACCGAGGGCACCGTCACCCGCTGGCTGAAGTCGGTCGGTGACTCCGTCGAGGCCGACGAGCCGCTGCTCGAGGTCTCCACGGACAAGGTCGACACCGAGATCCCCTCGCCCGCCGCCGGCGTGCTGCTGGAGATCGTGGTGAACGAGGACGAGAGCGCCGAGGTGGGCGCCAAGCTCGCCGTCATCGGTGCCCCGGGTGCCGCCCCGGCCGCCGCTCCGGCTCCGGCCGCCCCGGCCCCCGCCGCCGCTGCCCCGGCCGCCCGCCGTTCCCAGCCGCTCACCGCCGTTCCCAGCCGCTCTCCGCCGCTCCCCGCCGTCCGACCGCTGCTCCCGGCCGAGCCGCGGCGAGACCCGAGCCGCCCCGCGCCCCGGCCCCGGAGGCCGTGCCCATCCCGTCGGCCCCGGGGCGTCAGGCCCGGTCACCCGTCCGGGCAGCCCCTCGTCCCATGGAGATC
>NZ_JBSHAY010000065.1:0-24643 GCF_053611725.1 Streptomyces sp. NPDC054783
GGTGAGTGGAACCATCGAGGGCAACCGCATAGAAGCCATACCCAGTGTCTCTGGGTCTCTGGACCTTACGATGGCCCGTCCAACCCACGAACAAGGTAGGACCGCATAGCCTCAAAACGAGATCACCGAGTGGCCGTCGATACACCACTCCAGCGGACGTGACCGTGTCACGAACTCGCGCCTGCCAAGTTTCGGTGGCGCGCTCAAGGTTCAGTGGCCGCGGCCGGGGATCGGGGTGCCGCTCAGCCGGTTGCGCGTCGGCCGGGGTCCTCCGCGCCGTGCCGCCGTCAGTGCGGCGGCGACGTCAGGCGGGGAACGTCGGTGGGGGAGAGGTCGGGGCGGGTGCGGTGCCAGCGGGCGGGGTGGCGCCACAGGCCGGAGGCATCTCGGGCGACGTCGACGCCGACTTCCACCACCAGCTCGGGTTCCGCCAGCGTGATGTCCATCTGCTCCCGGCTGCCCCATCCCGCGGAGAACGACCAGCCCGTCCACGGATGCCCGCGCCGCCCCGCAGTCAGCAAACCGGCGACCGCAGCGCCTGCCGCCCAGGCGAGGGTGGTCGTGCGGCCCACGTACTGGAAGCGGCCTTCCTCGTCGTACCTGCCGAGCAGCAGCGTCCGCGGAGCGGTCAGGGAGCCGGTGATTGCGCCAACAATCGCTTCGCTCGTCTCGCGGACCCACTGGTGAAGTGCCGGTATTCAAAACCTGCGGTATTCACAGCCGATCAGGCTGAGCCTTGCCCCTCCGCCTTGGCGCTTCACGAATATGCGCGATCGCAGAGCCAGGAAGTAACGTCCCGAGGAGGCGCGCACACGGCCCAAGGAACCTCGTCCTGCTCATGCGCGCCCCCGTAGTGACCCGCCGACCGGCAGGTCCCTCTTGCGCTGTCTGTGTGCACTCGGCTGCAATGACATGCGGACGGTTCGTGCGAGCGTTGAGACCCACTCCTTCGTTGCAAAGGGAGTCCCGGCGTGTCGATGGCCCCTTCTTCGCATCATGCTCGGACGGTCACACAGATCCTTCAGGATTCCCGCGCATTGACCCTTCCCGCCCTGCAGAGTGCAGTTGGTGGACTACCCCGGCGGATCCGGCACCTGGTGGGAGTGCACATGGGCCGGTGGAACGATCACGGGCAGGTGTTGGAGGAGAGCACTGGCAAGATGCTCCGGGCCGTAGTGCGTCTCGAGCGCGTCGATCGCATCCAGACGCAGCGCCGCGCGCCCCAGGACATTGTGCTCGACGGCACGCCCACCGCCACCGCCGACAAGATTCCACTCGATGGGGTCGTCGGCGGTGAAATGAACCGTGTCCCCGTCCGGTTGCGATCCTTTGACTTCGTAGAAGCCCTTTGATGAGCAGCATGGGCATGGCGACTTCCGTAGTGGAAGGTTCTCGCGGCGCATTCACTACACGGTGTCGCGAAGATTCTGAAGGTACTGCTGCACGAAACTGTTGAATGCCGTCTGCAGGCCCGACTCCTCCTCCAGTTCGGGATCGACGCCGTCGGGATCCTCACCGAAGACGAAGTCCGCCAGACCGGTGTCGTCGAGGCCGGCCTTGCTCTGGAAGGTCCGAGAGGGCGCCGACGGTATCTTCGCTGAACGAACCATCGACGGCGATGAGCGATCCCTCCGTGCTGGCGCGCCAGTCGTTGACGAGAGCCTGGACATACCTGACGTCCTGGGGATCGTTGAGTCTCGCGCGCTTACCGTTGGGGTTGCATATCCGGTTCCTGCCGGACCGCAACTCGGGAGTTATCCGGGCGATGTACGGGCGAGTTCAGAGGCGGTCCACGCACTCAGCGAAGGAGCGGATCAGCAGGGTCCAGGACGCGCCTCCGAGCAGCCCCACGAAGCACACGGCGGCGGTCGGACCGAGCAGTTTCTCGAGAATTTTGATGATCACACCGGATGCGATGCCAGCGAGCGCCAGTACGAGAGCCCGGTCGGCGTCGCGCAGGTTCCGGTTCCACTCGACGACCCGGCGGATGGCGTCGGCGCCCAGGGCGCGCAGATCGTCGATGATGGAGTCGATGGTGGTCTGTACCCGCGTTCCGTAGCAATCGGCGAATTCCTCGATCGCCATGTCTCTCCTCCGTTCTGTCGGTCGACCGGCTGGGCCGGGTGCCTAGGCCTGGCCCTGAGCCTGGTCGAGCGATTCGCGCGTCACCTGCAGCAGCTCGGTCAGACGCATATTGGCGGTGCGGTCGTAGGCGGCGAGGATCGAAGAGATCTCGGGGGCGACGTTCACCGTCGGGTCGGCAAGGGTCGAGCAGACGGCGAACTCGAGCGAGCTCTCGTCGAACCCTTCACGCACGGCCTCGTCGAGTTCGCTCATGTAACCGTTGATGTTGTCCAGCGCACCACCGATGACATCCGGGGCGGGGACGTCGGCAGGGTCCATCTGGATACCGCGGTTGGAAAGCGCGGCGGCAAAGTCCTCGGCGAAGGCCATGAGTTTCTCCTGCGTCGACAGCACTGTGACGGAGCACCGAGCGGCCCCTGTACAACCCATCGTGGCTCCGGGCGGAGCTGTTGGCCCGGTGTATTGCTCCGTGAGGGCGACGCCGTCCACTGCCAGGCCTTCGGCGTAGTCGCCTGACAGCTTCGGACCGGCAGCGCGCCCCGCACCATGGCCATCTGGCGCAACCTCGCCATTGGCGCCCTACGCATCGCCGGCACCCGCAACATTACCGCTGTACTCCGCGCCAACTCCCGTGACCCGAAACGCCCGCTCGCCCTCTGCGGCCTCACGTGATTACGAACCGGACATCACGCGACTATGCCCAAGCCCTGGGAGCTGACGATTAACCTCGCCGTTTCGGTTGGGTACGGCGGCTGGCGAGGCGGAAATGCGAAAGTGCCTTCCTGAGCTGACTCTATGAGGGCCGGGTCCCCTTCCCTGCACAGCCCGGTGGATTCTGGTTCCGGGTCCCATACGTGCTCGGGAAGGAGGCCCTCAATGTCGGTCTACGTCGGCATCGACGTGCACCGCAAGCGCTCGCAGATTGCGGTCGTTGATCATGACGGTGCGGTGCAGGTGAATCGGAACGTGTCCAACGGGGTCGAGACGGTGCTCTCGGCGATCGGGGATCTCCCGATCGGAGCCCCGGTGGCCTACGAGGCCGCTTACGGCTGGGGCTGGCTGGTGGAACTGCTGGAGGACTACGGTTTCGAGCCGCACCTGGTGCACCCGCTGCGGTTCAAGGCCATCGCCTCCGCGCGGCTGAAGAACGACAAGGTCGACGCGGCGACCCTCGCCCAGCTACTGCGTGCGGATCTGCTGCCGGAGGCGTGGATCGCCCCGCTTCATGTGCGCCAGCGACGGGCTCTGCTGCGCCACCGCTGCCAGCTGGTGCGTCTGCGCACGCTGCTGCGCAACCGTGTCCATGCCGTCCTGGCGGACTACGGCTGCGACCGCTCCGGCAGCTACTTCACCGCTCCGGGACGGGTTTGGCCCGACGGCCTGGACCTGGCGGCCGCCGCGCGCCGCGTGGCCGACGATCTTCTGGTCCTGACGGACGCGCTCAAAGAACCGATCGACGCCCTGAACCAGCAGCTGGTCGCGCACGCCCGCGGTGATCCGCGGGTCAAAGCCCTCACCCAGCTGCCGTGGGTGGGCACGCTCACCGCCCTGATCATCGTGGCCGAGATCGGTGACATCAGCCGCTTTCCCTCCGCCCACAAGCTCACCGCGTGGGCGGGGCTCACCCCGACGGTCGGCAGCTCGGATACGACCGTCCGGCACGGACACATCTCCAAGCAGGGTTCGGACTGGCTGCGGTGGATCTTGCGTGAGGCCGCCCCGACCGCCAAGTGCTCTCCGGAGTTCGCCGCCTCCTACCAGCGCCTCACCCGGCGCGCCGAAGCAAGAAGATCGCCACCACCGCGATCGCCCGCCGCCTGCTGGCCCGCGCCTACCATCTGCCGCGCGCTGCCCAGGCACCACCTGACCGGCGGGGTCCCGTTGACACCAGCCAACGACAACTGCCAGGGGCGATCGCAGACCCCGGGTGAGCTCGCATCTTCCCATGAGACGGGCTGTCGCCCGCGCTCGATGACTTGACTGAGCAGCCCGGATCCCCGAACCACGGTCATGGCGCCGGCCCGCCCGGCCAGACGCCGAATGGGTGGATGTGAGCCCACTCCGCCAGACCACCAGCGCATCGGGGACGTCAACGAGCAAATCCCTGAACAGCGGCGACGCTTCCTCGCTCCCGATTCAGGGCGGCCACTCATCGGCCCTGCCACACAAGTACGAGGAAGACCCACAAAGGAAAGCACCTCGGCGAACAACAAAAAGCCGCAGGTCGGGGCCACTTCTACGCTTGACAAGCCCGGCCCTCATGGGTGGCACGATGAACCTTGCTGAGGGGTTCGGTCGGTCCAAGCGGAGGGCACTTTCTACGTGCGGGCTATCGGGTTGCGTCCCAAGGTCCATGTGAGACTGCTGCGAAGGACCTTGGAGAAGCCGACCACCGCGCAGGGACTCCGTCATGCCCAAGCACCGAAATCCCACTGCCACGACACAGTCGACTCCTCAGCCACGCCTCATCACTCCAGGGGGTGTCATGAATCAGGCGGTCATGTCCCTTGACGTGGTGTAGGCGATCAATCGTCGGTCGTGTTGGTGGTGTTGCGGAGTGCGGGGGCGCTTTCGCCGGGCTCGGTGGGGTAGATCTGATCCATGCTGCCTTCGGGTAGGTAGCGGCGGGGAAAGGCGATCCACTCGGCGTGTATCTCGAAGAGCACGGCGGTGACCAACCGCAGCAGCGAGTCGTCGTTGGGGAAGGCCTGGACGACATCGACCCGGCGTTTGATCTCGCGGTTGATTCGCTCCAGCGGGTTTGTGGACTGAATCTTCTTCCAGTGCCGTTCAGGGAAGGCGGCGAAGGCGGTGAGGTCGTCCTTGGCGTCCAGGAGCATCTGTTTGACCTGGGGAAACTGTGCGCCAAGCATGTCGGCGACCGTGTCGAGTTGGTTGCGGACGGCGTCCTGGTCGGGTTGGGCGAAGATGGTGCGGATGGTCGCGGCGACCATTTCCGCGGCGTCCTTGGGGATCACTCCGAAGACATTGCGTAGGAAATGAACCCGGCAACGCTGGTAGGCCGCGCCGATCATGACCTTGCGGATCGCCTTGACCAGGCCAGAGTGGTGATCGCCGAGCACGAGCCGGACACCGCCCAGGCCGCGTTCACGCAGATGACGCAGGAACTGGGTCCAGAACACCTCGGTCTCGCTGTCGCCGACCGTCACTCCCAGCACCTCGCGGCCGCTGTCCTCGGCGATGCCGGTGGCGATCACCACGGCCCGCGAGACGATCTGGTGCGCGACCCGTGCCTTGCAGTAGGTCGCATCGAGTAGACGTAGGGAGGCGGGTGTGGTTCCAGGGGCCGGCCGCGGAACGCGGTCAGCTGGGTGTCCAGGTCCGCGCAGATCCGTGAGACCTCGCTCTTGGAGATCCCGCTGTCCGCTCCCAGTGCCTTGACCAGGTCGTCGACCGAGCGGGTGGACACCCCGGTGGACGTACGCCTCCATGATGACGGCGAACAGGGCCTGGTCGAGGCGGCGGCGGCGCTCCAGCAGGCTCGGGAAGAAGCTGCCCGAGCGCAGCTTGGGTATGGCCAGGTCCAGGTCACCGGCCTGCGTAGTCAGCGTCTTGTCGCGGTGCCCGTTGCGCAGCGCGGTGCGTGTCTCGGTGTGCTCGTTCCACTCCGCGCCGATCCTCGACGTCGCCTAGGCCTCGATCCGCTCCTGGAGCATCCGCTCGGCCACGGACCGGACGAGTTCGAGTCCCTCCGCCGAACGCAGTGACTCCAGCAGCCGAAGTAAGTCATGCTGGGACAGGGCCATCATGCACCTCCTGGTTGAACTGGCCGCTCACCAGGGAGAGTTGCATGGTGGCCCGCCTGCCGGGCAGGGAGCGGAATCCCTATCGACACACGCCCCGGGGCGTACGCCCCAACGTTGATCGGCTACACCACGAAGCGGGACGCCATCGGATCGCCGAGACGTACCACCTGGACCGGTCGCGGTACGTGGCACTGCTCGCCTCGACCGCGCCCGCCGACGCGCGGCTGCGCGCGGAGATCACGGCTCGGTTCCGCCCGGCGTACGGCGATTACGTGCACGCCGTCCTGGCCCGGTCGGCGGTGTTCGGCCGGTCCGGCCGGGCGGCTGAACTCATCGGATTGGACGGTGAGTTGCCGTGGGCCGCGAACACCGACGGGCTGATCTCCACCGGGTATTTCCCGGACAGCCCGTCCCAGTGGCCGCTACCGGTCAGCACACTGCAGGACAAGTTGGAATCGGCGCTCGCCGAAGGACAGTCCGTCCTGCTCCTGTTCCGCGGGACGCCCTGATCGGTGGCGGTCGGCGGTTGTCCTGGGCCGCGTCGCGAATTGCGGTCCCTATCCGGGGCGGCCATGCTGAAAAGGGGCGGCTGCACGCGCGGCGGCCCCCGCGGGAAGCCGCACGTACCGGGAGACAGCTGTGGGCACACCGGACATCGGATCGACGACGCCTTCGCTGGCGCTGGTCACCGACACCGTCCCTGTCGCAGGCCACCCGCGCGGGGTGGTGGTCTCACCCGACGGCCGCCGTGTCTATGTCGCGACCTCGGTCTCGGACCAGGTGTCGGTGATCGAGGTCGCCGGAGGCCAGGGGGCGGACGCCGCGATCCCTGTCGCCGGAAGTCCACGGGGGGTGGCCCTGACGCGGGACGGCAGCCATGCGTACGTCACCGACTCGGGTGCGAACGCGAACACCCTCTCGGTCATCGACACCACCACGCACCAGGTGACAGAGACCATCCCGGTTGGTGGCAGCCCGCGTGAGGTGGCCCTGACCCCGGACGACCGCCACGCGTATGTCGCCAACTCCGGCGCCAACACCGTCTCCGTCATCGACACCGCCACCCACCAGGTGATCGACACCATCGCCGTCGGCACCAGTCCCAACGCGGTGGCTGTGGCCCAGGACGGTCTGCACGCCTATGTGACCAACGCAGGCTCCAGCAGCGTCTCCGTCATCGACACCGCCACGGCGCAGGCAACCGACACCGTCACGCTGGACGCCAGCCCGCGTGGCCTGGCACTGAGCCCGGACGGCCGGCGGGCCTACATCAGCGCTCCGCAATCGGATTCCGTCGTCCTGCTCGACACCGGCAGCAAGCAGGTCACCGGCGTCATCGCCGTCGGTACCAACCCCGCGGGCGTCACGCTGGCCCCGGACGGTCTCCACCTGTACGTGGCCGACGCGGGCTCTAATACCGTCTCCGTCATTGACACCGCCACGGGGCAGGTGGCCGACACCATCAGCGTCGGCAGCAACCCCGTCGCCGTGGCGGCGACCCCGGACAACCACCACCTCTACGTCACCAACGCCGGGTCCGACAACGTCTCCGTCATCGACACCGCCACCTGGCAGGTGACCGACACCATCGCCGTCGGCGCCGGCCCGCTGGGAGCGGCGGCCGCTCCCGACAGCCGTCATGTGTACGTAGCCAACAGCGGCGCGAACACAGTGTCGGTGATCGGCGACAATACGTCTTCCCACCAACTGGCCGGGACGATCGCCGTGGGCCAGAACCCCTGGGGGCTGGCAATGTCCGCGGGCGGTGATCGGCTCTACGTCGCCAACGTAGGTCGCGTGGAGGTCCAGCATTCGGCCTCGATGTCGGTGGTCGATACCGCCTCCGGCCAAGTCGTCGCTGCCCTCCCGCTCGACGGGCAACCGCTCGCGGTCGCGGTGGCGCCGGATGGCCTTCGCGCCTACGCCGCCGAACCCTCGGCGAACTCGGTGGCGGTGATCGACACCACGAGCCGTCAGGTGACGGCCACCATCACGGTCGGGTCCGACCCCAACGGGTTGGCGGTGACCACCGACAATCGCCACGTCTACGTCGCCAACACCAACGGGGGCCCGGTGTCGATGATCGACACCGGCACCAACGCAGTGACGGCGAGCGTCAACGTCGGCAAGAACCCGTCGGCCGTGGCGGCGGCCCCGGACGGGCGGCGCGTCTACGTTACGAACGCCGCTTCGAACAACGTTTCTGTCATCGAGACAAGCAGCAATCAGGTCATCGCCACCATCGCCGTCGGGCACAATCCGGTCGGGGTGGCTGTCGCCCTGAACGGCGCGCACGTTTACGTGGCCAATCTTGCGTCGAACACGGTGTCGGTGATCGCCACCGGCACCAACACGGTGATGGGTAGCGTCAGCGTCGGCTCCAGCCCTCGCGGAGTGGCGGTCAGCCCCGACAACCGCCATGTCTACGTCGCCAACACCGCTTCGGACAGCGTGTCGGTCATCGACGGCGGCGCGATGTGACAAGCTGAAGGCGGTCAGGGCGGGAATCCGGCTCCTCGCTGTAGGGGAGTGACCGTGACAACGGCACGGACGCCCAGCGGTTCGAGTTCCTGCGCCGGGGCGACCAGAAGGCGCACGAGAATGCCTTCCAGATCCGTGACCGGGCGTCGGGCAAGTGTCTAATTGTGGCAAACGCCGGACGGGGCAACGGTGATCGGGGCGTCACGGGTGACTGTGATTGGTCGGACGGCAAGGTGTGCTATCTGGTGAGCCGAAAGGACGCTTACTGGGACCTGCGTGCGGTGCGCAGTGCCACTACCGAAGAAGAACCAGCTCAGGACACGATTTCTGACTGGAGTTTTAGACGGTGTCCTACCTGGTGAGGCGGACGAGGGGCGGAAAGTGCTGTCAGCGCCACGAGCGGTCGGGCGTGGTCGTACCGAAATCCCGTCCAGCATCGCGGGCATCAGCGATGAGGTCCTGACCCGGAGGGTGCGCTGCCTGCATGCCGACGGCCGACGGGTCACGCGGCCTTGCAGCGTCTCCGGCGTGATCGTAAGGCCAAGGGTTCGATCCTCAAGAAGGGGCGCCCGTCGTCGAGGCTCTGGTGACGCCTGCTCCGCCATCTGGCTGGTCGCCGTTGGTGGCTCCCGACGCAATGATCGTGTCGGTCATATATTCGTGCTCGGCCCCCGACAGAGCTGCTATCGCAGCACAGCGCCACGGCGGGCCGACACGATCCGGGAGCCGCCGTATGTCAGTGAGATCCGATGAAGATCTGGTCCGTCGCTTCTTCGAAGACGTCTGGAATCAGAAGAACCCAGCGGCGGCCGAAGAGATCGTCGGTCAGGAGTACAGCTCGATCGAAAATCAGGCCTTTACCTCACTCCCTGGGCCCCAGATTGTCGCGGCTGACCTCAAGGCTTATCAGTCCAGGTTTGACCAACTGACGTTCATGATCAAGCGTATGTTCGTCGCGGACGGTCAGGTGATGACGGTCTGGCAGGCGAGCGGCTTCTCGAAGAAAGAAACCTTCACCAATCGGGCCGGCGAGCAGGCTCCGAAAAGGCTGGATGCCGAGGGCGTGAGCATGACCGAGGTCCACGGCGGCAAGATCACGGCGCACCGCTTCCTCTGGCCCTTCAATCCGCTCTTTCCGTAAAGCAAGTCCGCCCGGCTGCCCGCCCCGGCTGGCCGGTGCCCGACCCGAGACCTACCCCGCATCCCCGAGGAGCACAGAGCCGTGCCCACTGCCGACTTCTCCCGCGCGACCGTCGCGCTCGAACTCCGCCCGGTGGGCAGCGCGACGCCTGAGGACGTCAAGAGCGCGGTCGTGAGCCACGTGGTCAGCCTGATGGCCCATCGCCACCGTGCAGGCAACGTCACCGCGGTACGCCTGCTGAACCAGCGCGACCAGGACCGCTACCTCCTCTTGGTGTCCACGGACACGGGATTGACTCCCGACGGCATCATCACAGACTTGGCCTCGACCGCCACCGCGCGGAACCTGGGCACGTTCCGTCCCGTCACCCTGCCGTCTCTCGTCGGCGCCGACCCTGCCCCGCGCGCCGGCGGACGCGACCTCGGCATCGACATCGAGGTCCTGGACCTCCGTCCTGCCGCTGGCAACCCCGCAGGGGCAATCGTCACAGCCGTCGATACCCATCTGGCTCCGCTGATCGGCAGGCCCCCCACCCGCGCTGGCAACGTCCTGAACATCTCACTTCTCAGTAAAGAGGGCGACGACAGCCAAGTCCTCCTGCTCTTCGGGACCGACACCGGCAGCACCCCCTTCGACGAGACCGAACTCGACGCTGTCCGCGCCGTCGCGACAGTCACCGAACTCGGCTCGTTCATCCAGCAACCGCTCTCTGACGAGGAGTAGCCGGAGGCTTGCCGACGGCGGAGTTGATCGACAGCCAAGCCTGTGTCACGGGAGCTCACCGACATGAATCTTCGTAGGAAGGCCGGCGAGCGAGATCACCGATGCAACAACCAGGAGCCCTGCCCTGTCACGGAGACCGCCACGATCCGGGGCATCACCCGCAAAACACGGGATGAGAAACCCTCACTGACACGGCTTGACCAGCTCAAGACTTGAGGACCTGCTCAAAGTCTGTGACTTGCGTCCCATTACGTATGTTCCAGCCCTCAAGAACGGCAGCCTTCAGGATATCGCGGTTCACGTCCTCAACACGACGGGGCGAGGTGGCGCCGGGTGCGTGCTCGTAGTTCCACACGACGACGTCGAGGAAGACCGGGGCCTTGAATGACCACCCCTGGAGTATAAGCGCCTGTGAAATAGCCGGATAGGGGGTGAAGAGCGGATTGGCGAGCCAGTCGAGTAGGTCAGCCTCAGCGACACTGAAGTCCACACCGATTTTGCCCAGCGCCTTGATGATGTCGGCGGGAGGCATGTCGACGGGGGCCGGCACGGGCGGCGGAATTGGACGTCCGTTCGACGGTGTATGTGGATTGTACTTATTGGTGCGGAAGATGCAGAAGATCCGTGGCTCATCAGCGTCGTAAGGGCCAAGGCGCTGGACATGGACCTCGCCCGTTGTGTCGGTGATGTCGAACTGGAGGTGCATGTCGTCTTCGCGTGGATAGTTGTTGTCGTACACCCACAGCTGCACCACCTGGCCGCTCTGCTGATATGCGTAGGCAAGCACTTGGTGGTTCTTGCCGATGTTGAGCGAGTCGGTCTGAATCAGCCCGATCGGGGACAATCTCCCTGCATAAATGTCGTCCCGGATACGTGGCCACTCGTCCCGGTAGGTCACCCAAGCGCGACCACGCGCCAGCCCAGCTACCTGTATGAACCCTTCGTCGCCGTTTGGATAGTGCGGTGAGGAGTACCCGAGCCACCGGTTCCCGGAACCAGTGATGTCGAAGCTGTCAAGCAGCCGACCCCTGATGAACTGGAAGAGCGGGTCGACTTCGGAGTCAGGTGACGTCGTCTGGGCAGGCGGTAGCTTGCCTGCGGCGAAGTAGTCCATGGCACCGAACGTCATGCCGCCGCACATTCCCGTGCGAGCCTGCGTGATGGGCAGCCATCCGTCATCGACCTGGGCGATTCCCAGCGCACTGGCGGCGTCCCCGCCGAGCTCATCGAGCAGCCGATCCCAGAGGAATCCGAGGGTCATCGCTGGAAGACCAGGACCCTAGTGATTCGGGAACTGGAAACCGTTGACCGACGGCGTGAAGCCAGGAACCTGACCACGTGCGGTCTCCCGGAGATGAATGACGAGCCGGGCCTCGTGGCCCTGGCCGCCGCTGTATGCCGCTTCGAAACCTGACGGTGCCCATACGTGGAACGTATTCCCGTACTGGGACTCGATAAGAGGGCTGTCGAAGTGCACGTACAACTGCCGCCCTGGGTCACTATCGATGTTGTATCAGACTCTGCCCTCGGTACCGGTCGTCGGTACCACGTCCAAGTTTCCTTCGGCCCGCCACTCCGCGGTCGCGCCAGGCGCGATGGGACTCGCCCGTGACGGATACCACGGGTCGGTCCAATCGCCCGAATCCAGCCTGTCCGTCGCCCAGACGAGCGGTACAGGCGACTCATTGTGGATCTCGACCGCCATGCGTATGCGTGACACCGCGATCGCCTCACTTGGTGTTCACAGGACGCCGATGCTTCGTGCGCTTGAAATCAGGTCAGTATGGCCATTGACGCTGACTACTCCACCCCGCTTCTCCTCGCAGACTCCCGGCAGGTCGCCTTTGGCCGGGATGCTGCCACGGGCTGTCTTCTCGTTCGGAGCAGCGCCCCTTCCAGACTCCGACTGCGGTTCTCTCAGTGCAACTCGACGCCGTAGCCACCAGGGGTTTAAGACTGCGTCCTACCCGGTGAGGCGGACGAGTCGCTGGTGGCAGCAGATGGCTGCAGCGAGCCCGCGAAAGGCGAGGCGGTTGCGGGGATGGCGCTCGTATCGGTGGTTCAGCCGAAGGTAGCCGGTCAGCCAGGAGAAGGTGCGCTCGATGGTCCATCTGTCGATTCCAGCGAGCGACTCGGACGCCGCAGGTGGGTCATCGAGCGCACCATCGCATGGCTCGCCGGCTGCCCCACCGCTGCGAACGAGACCACCGCAACTACCTGGCCTTCCTTGGTCTCGCCGCGGCCATCCGCTGCTACAAACGGCCTGGCAAACTGACCATGTAGGACGCGGCGTTAATGCCGAAGCCACTGCAACAGATACCGCCGGTGGGATTCTTCAGCGTGGAACCTCCGGTCCAGGGGGCGGAGTCCGTCTGCCGGGTGATCGACGACCTATGGGGGCTTATGGCGGCAGGACGGCTGGCCGGGGCCACGGGTGTTGCGGCCTCTGCGGGCGGAGCCTTGTAGCTCGGTGCGGTGTTGATGCCCGTCAGCCGGTCGGTGAGGGCTTTGATCTCGCGCGAACGGTCCCCTTTGCATGACCCCCACCCCCAGGAACACCGCTGGCCAAAGGCATGGATTTCTGGTGGCCGCCAGCCCGGACACCCGACGGCCGCCCACCTGGCCATCTCAATGGCCGTTGACAGCAGCAGGCAGTCATGTGCGGCAATAGCAGGGTCTTGAAGGGACCGGGCCCGATGGGCGGTCATGAGCACCCTCATGGCGGGACCGAGGAAGCCCCGACCGGTGGGTGCGTCCCGCGGCCGGGGCTCACGCGTGATTGAAGGCCCGAAGGCTTAGCCCTGCCCGATCAACTCCACCAAGTGCCGCCAGGTACGGCGGTGGCCAGGCCTGAACGTGTTGAACATGATCACGCGCCGGTTCGAATCCGAGGTGTATGCGTTTTCTTCTCCTGGGACGACGAACCACAGGTAAGCATGTACGGACAATGACGGAGCCCCGGCCCGTACCTCAAGGATGTCGTGGGCTGGTATGACTTGCCGGCGGACCAGCCGTCTGATCTCTACACGGTCCGGGTAGAGCATGATCCGGCGGAACGCGAAGCCCTTGAATCTGACGGGCTCACTGGTCACCTCGTAGCCGTCGCTGATCACGATGTACGGCCCTCCATTGGGGGGTGTCCGCCTGGTGGTGGGACGTCCGGCCGTCGTGGTGTAGCGCATGCCCGTGCCTGGTGCCGAGAGGGTTGTTTGTACGCGCCCGTCGGCCCGTTTGGTAACGCGTGCTCCCTTTACGCCCGCGCTGTAGCTGATGCCGGACTTGGACGCTGTCACCCGAATCGGGCCAGCCTTGAGCGATTTGCGGTAGCTGAAGCCCATGGGCTCCCCTCCCTTATGCCGTGTGGTCCCGGGATTGTGACACCAGCTCTCCATGGCGTCTCCACTGGGCACCCGCACCGCCTTGAGGTATCGCGACTTTCACCACGATCGAGAGGGGCAGCCTGTCCTTCCCTCAGTGACGGGGCAGCGGAGACCGCCCGCGCCCGTGCGCCGTGGTGGTCATCGGGTGGGACTCGGGAAGCAGCTCTCCGGATGCTTCGAGCGCCCCTCGGCGAGGTAGCTGGCGGCGCTGCTGAAGGCCGCGCTCGGCGGCATCGAGAACTCAGGCTCGGGACTTCCGGCGCACGTGAACAGACCTGAGAGGATAATTTGCGAGTGATTGTCCGTTTCGAGGCTGGGGTTGGGTAAGGCGGCCTGGGCGAGAGCGAGGATGCCAGGCTACGGACGGCCGTTTGGCAACAAGCGGGCTCACCCCGCCGAGGCTGAGGAGGCACCGTCGTGTGTGCTGGTGCCACGGCGGCACTTGGAACCGAACTACGTCACACGTGGCGGCTGCGGCACAATCACCCTTCATGGCAGCCTCCCATGATCCAGCAGCTCTGTATCCTGACATCGCAACTGAAGACAGTCTCGCAGCGGCGCTCCAGACCGTAGCGGACAAGGACGGCCTCACCGTTTCTTTCAAGGCGCCCGAGTCCAATCCGCTGCTCCACGCCTCGGTTGCGAGCATGATTCCGCATCGGACGGTCCTGGCTATCAACGCCTGAGCGGTCGAACGTCGTTGGTCGATCCGCGGGTGCGAGTCGTTCCAGGACCGGGCGCTCGTCGACGGGGACACGCAGGATCTCGCTCAAGTTGCCCGGGCCGCGCAGTCCTGGCACGACAGGGTAGAGTTGGCCGAGATCCGCCGCGCCGCACCGTTTGTGCACCTCAGCGGACGCATCGAGGTGCCCGACCACGATCCCGAGCGACTGACTGAGTCCGAGTGGCAGCACCTACGCACAGAGGCCGGCGAGATGGACTGGCCGGAATACCGTGCGCTCATCGAGGCCGCGTACGCGGAGCCGGCGCTGCGAGGGCTCTACCCGTTCACCAGCCACTGGACGCTGCGATTCTCCACGAGCACTCGCCCACGCCTCACCGTTGTTCCGATGTGCCTGGACGCCCATCGGCAGAAGCTCTACGCCGTCAGCACTCACTACATGGGTGGGGTCCTCGCCGAGGCCACGACAGCGGCGCACACCGCGTCGATAGCCCTGCGGTATCTGCCCTCTGGCCTTGGCCCTGTTACACCCGGGACGGACTGAACAGGCCGTGTTCGGGCTCGGTGAGGATGCCGCGGTCGACGAGTCGCTTGAGCTTGTGCCGTGTGCTCTCGATGTTCTTCGGGATGATGTCGAGGTCGAGGGCCTGGCACAGGTCGCGGGCCCGCATCGGCTGCCGCCGCTCAGCGAAGGCGGCCAGGATCTGCTGGCAGGCCGGATGCTCCGGCAGGACGGGACCCGGATGCTCGCCGGGGCCGCCTGCGAAGGCAAGCACCGTCTTGCGTGTGATCCGTAGGTGCTCGGTCTCCTGGACCAGATCGCGCAGCCGGGGTGCCCTTCACGTACTTGGCATCGACCATGTAGCCATCGTCCGGCCGCATGCCGTCCGCTGCGATAGCGCCCTTCCGGGCGTCGGCGGGCAGCGGAATGAGCCGCTCGGGATAGCCGGCGGTCCGCAGCTGGTAGACGTTGGCGGGGGCTGTCACGTCGGGCCTCCCACCGAATCCCGTGGGTCGCAGCGTGTTCACCCACGTCACGAACGCCTTCCGGTCGGCGGTGCTGAGCAGTTGGGTGGTGCCCTTCACCGGTGGCAGAGGGTCCTTGTACAGAACGTTGGGGTCGGGCTCCCGGTAGACGGCGGGTATGACGCCGGGCAGACCGCCCTTGTACGACGCGAGAGCCAACGGCACGGGTGCCGGCTCGGGGACCGGGAGAAACGGCAGGCCAGGGAGGCCGGGTGGTTCGTCCGAACCCTGGGGGAGTTTGACGCGCTTCTCGGAGGTGTCCACGGCGTGAGCCACATCGCCGAGTCGGTGGATCCACGGATCACTCAGCACGGCGTCGTGGAGGCCACCGTCGTCACCGTTGCCGCCGAACATGGGAGAGAGTCCCAGGGCATGTCCACGTGGAAGATGTTCGCCCGGTCATCGGTGATCTTCATCTTGGCCGACTCGACGTGGTCGGCGTACCGGTGGCACGCCTTGGCGAGCTGGGTTCAGGCGGCCACCAGATTCGCGCCCAGAGGCTCGTCGGCAAAGCTCCTGCCCGACCTGGTGAGCGCCGCCCACGGCGGCTGACCCACGCACGGGTCCAGGGCCCGCGCAGCAGCATGACCAAGCTGCCCGGGCCCCGGCTGTCTGCGGTCGGGCCGTGCCGAGGCGAGGCCTGTGCCGCTCATCCGCCCGTCAGCTGACCAACCTTTTGGCCATCACTTTGGTGAGCACACCGGCTCTGTGGACTGGGCGTGTAGGTACGCGGTGCGCTCGACCGCGCTGAGGTCGCGGTTCACGGCCTGGCAGATCTTTTGGATTGCTGCGCTGGGTTGGGGACGAACCGTGTCCCGCAGCCTAACGGTGTGATCGTCGCTGCCGGTGGCGAGGGTGCGCCGGTCGGGGCTGAAGGCCACCGACCTTACCGCGTCGGTGTGGCCGTGCAGGGTGGCTCGGGGTTTCCTGGTGGCCACATCCCATAGCCACACCGTTTTGTCGTCGCTGCCGGTGGCGAGGGTGCGCCCGTCGGGGCTGAACGCCACCGATGTCACTGCCTTGGTGTGGCCGTGCAGGGTGGCTCGGGGTTTGCCGGTGGCCACATCCCATAGCCACACCGTTTTGTCGTCGCTGCCGGTGGCGAGGGTGCGCCCGTCGGGGCTGAACGCCACCGATGTCACTGCCTTGGTGTGGCCGTGCAGGGTGGCTCGGGGTTTGCCGGTGGCCACATCCCATAGCCACACCGTTTTGTCGTCGCTGCCGGTGGCGAGGGTGCGCCCGTCGGGGCTGAACGCCACCGATGTCACCGCCTTGGTGAGGCCCATCAGGGTGGCTCGGGTTTTACCGGTGGCCACGTCCCACAGTCCGGTGGTGTTGTCGTCGCTGCCGGTGGCGAGGGTGCGCCCGTCGGGGCTGAACGCCACAGACGTCACCGCCTTGGTGTGGCCTGGCAGGGCGGCGCGGATACTGCCGGTGGCCACGTCCCACAGTCGGGCGGTGTTGTCGTCGCTGCCGGTGGCGAGGGTGCGCCCGTCGGGGCTGAACGCCACCGACGTCACCGAGCCGGTGTGGCCGGTCAGGGGGGAACTAGATCTGCCAGGGGCCACGTCCCACAGCCGCACTGTGCGGTCCCAGCTGCCAGTGGCGAGAGTGCGCCCGTCGGGGCTGAAGACCACAGACGTCACCGCCGTCGTGTGGCCGGGCAGGGCGGCGCGGATACTGCCGGTGGCCACGTCCCACAGTCGGGCGGTGTTGTCCCAGCTGCCGGTGGCGAGGGTGCGCCCGTCGGGGCTGAACGCTACAGACGTCACCGAGCTGGTATGGCCTGGGGAAGTGACGCGGGATTTGCCGCTGTCTACGTTCCACAGTCGGGTGGTGTGGTCCCAGCTGCTGGTGGCGAGGGTGCGCCCGTCGGGGCTGAAGGCCACAGACGTTACCGCGTCGGTGTGGCCGTGCAGGGTGGCTCGGGGTTTGCCGCTGTCTACGTTCCACAGTCGGGTGGTGTGGTCCCAGCTGCTGGTGGCGAGGGTGCGCCCGTCGGGGCTGAACGCTACAGACGTCACTGTCTTGGTGTGGCCGGGCAGGGCGGCGCGGATTCTGCCGGTGGCCACGTCCCACAGTCGGGTCGTGTTGTCGTCGCTGCCGGTGGCGAGGGTGCGCCCGTCGGGGCTGAACGCCACCGACTCCACCGAGGCGGTGTGGCTGATCAGGCGTCGCTTCAGCGGGAGAGCTGCGGCGTCCTCGAGGCTCTCGAGGGCGTCGGGAGTGCGGCTGGCGCGGTAGGCCTGGATGGCCAGGAGTGAGGCGAGGTCGGGATCGGTGTCGATCAGAAGGCTTGCCTGGCGCGCGAGTTGCCGAGACAGGTCGGCTTGGCGTTCGGTGACGGCTGAGCGCCATTGCCACAAGGCTGTTGCTGCTGCGACGAGGACGAGGGCGAGGACGGTGGCCAGGATCGCATTCAGGCGTCGACTGCGCCGGATGACCGCTTGTTGGTGTTGCTTGCTTGCGCTCAGGAAGGCGGCGATATCAACTGGCAGTGGGCGTTGCTGTGACCATTCGAGGCCTTCGGCCAGGGCTGTTCCGCCGAGTAGGTCTCCGGGGTCTGCCGTTTGGGCCCAGCGAGCGTGGCGTTCGCGGGTGTGCTCGAGCCATTCATGGAAGCGGTGGTCTTGGCGGACCCATTCGCGCAGTGTGCCCCACTCGCGGATGAGCGCGTCATGGATCAGTTCGGCCACCGGCTGCCCGGCGGCACCGTCGGAATATTCGGGACTGTGGGGAGTGTGGGTGGTGATGATGCGGTGGCGGGTGAGGGAGGCGAGGACAACGTCGAACCCCTGGTCGCCATCGGGTGTGGCGTTGGGGTCGGTTGCCAGATCGCGTAGTTCGTGCAGGGGTACTTGTCCGCGGACGGCAGGGATGTGGTGGACGGGGTCGCCGGGGCGTACCAGGGCGGTCAGGATGCGCCGCGCGATGGGCCGTTGTTCGGGGGTGAGCTGATTGAGAGCGGTCTCGCACCAGGTGGTGATGCTGCCGGTGACTCCGCCGATGCGCTGGTAGGCGTCATGGGTGAGGTATCCCTCGTGGCGTCTTTGCCAGAGCTGTGTAAGCGTCAGCTCCACCAGGGGCAGCACGGTGACCGGTACCTGGCGGGTGCTGCCCCCTTCGGGGGTGGTGGCAAGAACATCGGAGATGATGTGTTCGGGCAGTCCAGGCTCGAAGTGGGCTCCCGCGTCCCGGGCAGGCAATGTGACGATGTCGTGCAGGTCGTGCTGGCTCAAGCTGGCCGGCACGTTGAGCAGGCCGGGCATCGCAGCTTCCAGTAGCTCTGGTGCCAGGGCGGCCAGCGGGGGGTAGAAGTCATCTCGCATGATCAAGATCACGCTGAGCCGCCCCTCCGAGGCGATCGACGCGGTGATCTCCTCCGTGATGGCCACACGATCATCCCAGCCCTGGCCGGTGGCGGGCTGGGCGAGCAGCTCTTCGAACTGATCGATGACCAGCAAGACCCGCTCACAACTCGGTTCGGCCTCGAGTGCGCGCGTGACGGCTGCAGCGACCCCCACACTGGTTGCCCCGGGTAGTCCGGCACGCTCGAGTTCGGCCGGTAGATCCTGTTCCGGTCGGGCGACCACGGGCAGCCAGCGGTCGCTGCTGGGCAGATCGCCCGCGGCTAGCGCGGGCAGCACGCCAGCTTGGATCAACGACGACTTCCCAGAGCCGGACGGACCGAGCAGTAGGACCAGCCGCCGCTGCCCTCCCAGGCTCGCCAGTACTTGCCGCACGGCGTCTTCCCGGCCCTGAAACCACGGGGCATCCTCGGCGGTGAACGCCTCCAACCCCCGGTACGGAGACGCCTCCTGCTCGATCAGCTCGGGCCAGATCCGACGCAGAACCTGTGTGGGGGTGACGTAGGCAATGCCCTGTCCCCGCTCGTGCTCGTCGGGGCAGGTGATCTCGGTCAGCATGCCGATGACCAGGCCGGTCACCTCATCCAGGACCGGAGCGCCGCTGAACCCGGTGGTCAGGTCGTTGGCATCGGTCAACTGCAGATGCACTGCCTTGCCCTCGGTCGCCGGCAGCAGGTCACCAGTCACCCCGAAGCCGAAATGCCCACCCGGCGGGGCCTGGGCGGGAAACCCGAACGAGCGCACCCGGTGGCCCCGGCACCCCTCAGCAGAGCCCAACCGCACCGTTCTCGTGCGCGCCGGCATACTTGTCAGGCGCACGACGGCCACATCGTCGTCCTCAGGAGCCCGCCACGACTCCTCCAGGACATGTCCTTCCACTTGAGGCGCACCATCCGCATGTGGAAAGACCAGTCGCACTATTGCACCGGGTTCGCCTTCGGCAGCCTGTATGACATGCGCACAGGTGACCAGGACGTCCTCGGCCACCAAGAAACCGGCCCCGACCACCTCGCCATCCGGTCCCACGACCTGCGCCACGGCAGACGGAAGCCCCCATACACCCTCACCTTCAACACCCGCGCCGCCCATGCCCACCGAATCACCCCGAACTTCCGTCCGGACTGGGGTGGCTGGGCTCATCCCTCTTCCACATCATGGTCACCTTCAAGTGGCAGTTCGCACCCGTCTTGGTGATCACGGCTCCGGCCTCGACCGCGAGATCGACGCCGAACTCCACCGTGACCTCATCCGGCCCGGCCCTGCGCAACTCCTGGAGCGTGGCGCGCGCTGCCTCAGTGACCGGCCCCAAAGCCCCTTGCAGGCTCCCCGGCAGATCATGGATGGCATCCCCGACGCGGCCGGCCTTCACCGGCCCGGAAGCCGTGGCCGGCGCCTCGACCAGAACACAGCCCCCAGACTCCAGCGGAAGCCGCGCTATGTACGGCAAGAGCCCTCCTTCATCGTTGAGCAGTCGGCCCCAGCCGCGCCTTGGGTGGATTCGCCTGGCGAGGAGGTGCTTGCATCGATCTGTCTTGATCGTCGTAGCGCCCAGTCCGAGGCGCACATGGGATTGCGGCATCCGGACGAATCAGGAAACCGCACGCCGGCCACCGGGTTCTGGAAGCCCTGGGCAGCCGGAAGGACGCGAACCTGCTGTCAGAGGGGGGTGCCTGCCAAAGTCGGGGGCGGTGGCTCCGAGGAAGGTCAGCATTAGCGAGCGGAAGCCTGGCCGGCCCAGGACCTGGCCCAATACGTGAACACGGGGCTGGGAATAACGGGCTGACCGTCGACACGTCGGAGGGGTCGTCCCCGCGCCCGCGGGGATGGTCCCAACGACGTGCCCTACGACCGCACCAGGCGGTTCGTGGCGGTCGTCTCCTGGGGCGACCGGAGGCCGACGGGGAGATCGCGGCCCGGCCGACGCTGGGGCGGGCGCTAGGGTGCCGTTGCCGCCGCTGCCGGACCCGTACCGGCTGACCGAGCTGCAGCCCTGATGTGACGCCCGCGGCCTCGCCGCTGGGTCCGCCCGCACTCCCTGACGGTGGACTGTCAGCGGGGTGGCGCACGGACGCGAGGGGGATTGCGCGAAGCGTTGGTGGGACGACACGGCCGGGCGACTGCTGCTGCGGCTGGCAGCTGCGATGCACCGGACGGTGGCCAGCGACAAGGCGAACAGCCGGTGGCTGTCGCGACGGGACCGGGCGATCCGGGCGGCGTGCCGATCGAGGAGCTGGCTGCGGGGCTGGGTCTGTCGACAGGCTGGATCCGGCAGGTGCGGCCGGGGAGAAGGTAGCCGACCCATCGGCGGTGGAGGAGGCGGCGTAGCGGGACACATGAGAAGCGCCCCGCCCCTGCGGGGGCCCTCGTCGTTCAGCCGAGGTAGTCGATGTGCCGGATGTAGATCCGTTGGATGGGTGGCGCATCCATGATCAGCAGTGCGGTTACGGTGTGCTGAAGGTTGAGGATGCGGCCGATGTCGCGGGGTCTTCGCTGCGTGGCTCGGTGCGGTCCCACGGGTATTCACAGACGGCAGCGATAGCGCGGTCGAACTCGTCGCTGGCCGGTTTGGGGAGTGAGTCCCAGACGGCTTCGACTGCCTGTGCGTAGCGAAGCTTGTACACCTCGTAGAGGGTGCCAGGCCAGGCTGCCCCGTATCACCGCGCCCGGTTGGGTTCCCGTGCTTTGACCTGCGCACACTGGATGTATGCGCGGGTTGACCGCCGACGGGGCGGCGGAGCGTGAGGACGTGCTCGCGGCCGCCGTGGTGGAGGCCGTCCAGGGAACGGGCGCGTATGCGGGGAGCATCTTCCTGCGCTCACGCGACCGCAGGTCGATCATTCTCGCCGCGACGTGCGGCGTGCCGCCCTCGCTGCTGGGTGGCTGGCGCCTCATCGCGGCGAGCAGTCCCATTCCGGTCACCGTGGCGTACACGTCCGGGCGCACGGTCCACCTGGCGAACGCCGAGGAGACGATGCGGCGCTATCCGCAACTCGCGGTGGCTCTGCCGTATGCCTTCGGCTCCTGCTCGGTACCGGTGCGCGCGGGTGGGGAAGTTTTCGGGGCGTTGGCGATCGTGTGGCCGGCTTCGCCGGGCAGCGAAGGGCTGTCCAAGGCCCAGCGCCGCCACCTGCGAAGCGTCGCCCGCAGGCTCGGTGAGTCCCTGGCCGAACTCCGCGCCCGTACCGGTGATCCGGCGGAGTGCGAACCGGGGACGGCTGCTGTCGAGACCCCGGCCTACTCGGCGGCGGCCGTGCGGGTGGGCTTGTTCGACTGGAACCTCGGCTCCGGCATCCTCAGCGTGGACGACACCTTCTGCGCGATCTTCGGTCTCGATCCCGGCGCCTTCGACGGACGTCCCGACACACTCGCTGCCTGCCTGAACCCGGGTGATCGTGCCGCCCTCCGGGCCTGCGCGCGCGAGGCGGGTGAGGGCCGGATCACCGCGCGGCGCCTGCGTATACAGGATGGAGAAAGTTATCGCACGGTCGAGCTGTGGGGCCGTGTACCCGAAGCCGACGACGCGCTCCCGGTGAGGCATCTGGTGGGAGCGGTCGTGGATGCCGGGGCGGGGGCTGCAGCCGTTGCAGCAGTCGAACGGCTGTCGGACGGGCTGTTCTCCCTTGCCCCCGACGGGCGGGTCACCTACGCCAACCGCCGTGCTCTGCACCTGCTGGACGTTTCCGCCGACGAGATACTCGGCCACTGCCTGTGGGACGTGCTGGCGTGGCTGTCCGACCCCAGCGTCGAGTACCGACACCGCTCCGCAATGATCTCGCAGGCGCCGTCCTCCTTCCTGGTCAGTCGGCCGCCCGACCAGTGGCTCGCCTTCTCCCTCCACCCCCAGCCCGACGGGGTGACCGGACGGGTCGCCCCCACCACTCGTCCCTCATCGGCCGAGGCAGCCCCTGCGCCTCCACCGACGTCTGCACCCGCCGCCGCACCAGCGCGCCTGGGCGCGATGTACCACGTCCTGCAGCTCAGCAGCGCGCTGACCGAGGCAGTCACCACACGCCAAGTCTGCGAAGTCGTCTCCGACCAGCTCCTGCCGGCCTTCGGAGGCCAGCAGATGGCGATCTATGTGGTCCGCAACAAAGCAATGCACCTCCTGCACCACACCGGCCACCACGAGACATTCCTCGACTGGCTACAGGGCGTTCCACTGCACGCCCGCCTGCCTGGAACGGAGACCCTCACCTCCGGTGCGCCCCTCTTCATCGAGTCCCAGAAGGACCTCGCCCGTGGTTACCCAGGCATCCCCACAGGACAGGTGAGCTCCTGGGTGTATCTGCCACTGATCGCCTCCGGCCGCCCGGTCGGCACCTGCGTCCTCGGCTTCGACGCGCCCCATCACTTCACACAAAAGGACCGCGGCGTCCTGACCGCACTCGCCGGACTGATCGCCCAGGCTCTGGAACGAGCACGCCTGTACGACTCAGAGTTCGCCGTCGCGCACGGCCTGCAGCAGGCGCTCCTGCCACACCGCCTACCAAAAATCCCCGGCATCCGCACCGTCGCCCGGTACCTGCCCGCCACCAGCGGCATGGACATCGGCGGCGACTGGTACGACGTCATCCCCACCGACAGCGGAGTCTGCCTCGTCATCGGCGACGTAGAGGGACACAGCATCGCCGCCGCAGCCACCATGGCCCAGCTGCGCAGTGCGGTACGTGCCTTCGCGGCCGCCGGCCACGCACCCGGCGACGTGATGTCAGGCGTCAACCGCACCCTCATCGACCTCGACAGCGACCTGCTGGCGAGCTGCTGCTACATCCGCATCGAAACCCACCGCCATCACGCCTACGCAGTCACCGCCGGCCACCTCGCCCCCCTGCTCCGCCTCCCCGACGGCACAACACACAACCTCGACCTCGACATCGGAACAGTCCTCGGCGTGGACCACACGAGCACCTACAATCCCACCCACATTGATCTCCCGCCGGGATCCGTCCTCGCCCTCTACACCGACGGCCTAGTGGAAAGACCCGGAACCGACATCGGCATGGGCATCGACCGCCTGCGCGTATCACTGGCCCACGCCCGCGCGGACTCACTGGACGAGCTCGCCGACCGGCTCCTGCACCACGCCCGCGGCTCCACCTACCGGGCCGACGACATCGCCCTCCTGCTCACCGAACACAGCTCCAGCTCGATGGCGAGATAACAGGTGGACGCCGAGTGCCACCTCGGGTGTGGTGCCTGGGCCAGGCAGACACATCAGCTACGGCGCGGGCCAGCGGAACTGGTGTCCGCGTACAGGGCCGCGTGGTGTGCGGCGGCGGGCTCTCGTACTTGGTGCTCGCTCGCCGCGTCGTACAGAACGAAGTAGACCACGCAGACCGAGGACGCGAGCCGGATCTCGCTGGAGCGGATCAGTTGGATGACCGCGGTGCGGACGGCGTCGTACACCGTGGTGTCGATGGCGTGCTCAGGGGGCGGTGACCGCGTCGGCCTTGACGGTCCAGCGGTTTCCTCGGCGCTCGACGGGCAAAGAAGGCAGGCGCTGCCATTTGGCCGCCTGGTATGCGGCGCTGAAAGGTCGACCAATGCTCCATTCCGGACACACCACCCAGAGCACCACGACCTACGGCACGACCACGGAGTCCCACTCGGCCGTGTCCGGGCCGGTGCGAACTGCCACGACTCCCGTTGCTGGCTCCCACTCTGGACCGTCTGGCGGACCTCGGGCCGCTGCCCGACGACATCACGGTGCACCTGGACGCAGGCTATGACTCGGACAGGACCCGTGCCCTGCTCAACGAACGGGGCCTGCGCGGCCGGACAGCGCATAAGGGTGAGAAGGCCCCGATCCTTGCGAGCCGGGCGCTGGCACGTCGAGCGCACTCACGCCTGGCAGAACGCCTTCCATCGCCTCGCCCGCTGCCACGAAGGGTCTGTCAAACGAACGGTGTAACCAGGGTGGTTGGGTTACTGACGGGCCGCTGAGAGTCGGCCGTCGAAGGTGATGTCGAAGGCGTTCAGCGCGGTCTTCC
>NZ_JBSHAY010000066.1:0-24254 GCF_053611725.1 Streptomyces sp. NPDC054783
CGCCGAAGGCGGACCATCCGTCGGGATGGTCCGCCTTCGACTTCTGTGGAGCTAAGGAGAATTGAACTCCTGACCTCCTGCATGCCATGCAGGCGCTCTACCAACTGAGCTATAGCCCCTTGTTTTGTTGTTTTGCCCGGTTTCCCCGGCGACGACGCAAACATTACAGGTCCGCGAGGCGCAGCGCCAAATCAGTTTCCACTTCACATCGATACGGACGCTAATGTCTGCTTTTGTGACCCTGATCGCGTCGTCCGCAGCCCACCGCCGGGTGCCGGTCGGGCTGGGCGTGTGTCTGGCCTCCTTCGCGGTGCTCCTCGGCGCCCAGCGGGCCGCGCACGTGTCGATGATCGATCTGATGGTGTACCGGGCCGAGGGCGCCACCGTGCGCGACAGCGGTGACCTGTACGCGTTGCGGGCGACGGCCGCCCACCTGCCCACCACCTACCCGCCGTTCGCCGCCCTGCTCTTCACGCCGCTGGCCCTGCTGGACACCGCGCCGCTGCGCGTGCCGGCGACGGCGGGGAACCTCGCGCTGCTGGTGGCCTTCGTACGGCTGTCGCTGAAACTCGACGGCTGTCGCTGAAACTCGTCGGCCACGCGCGCGTGGATGCCGTCTGGTGGGTCACGGCGCCGACCGTCTGGTGCTAGCCGGTGTGGACGAAGCTGCGCTACGGCCAGATCAATTTGCTGCCGGCCGTCCTGGTGCTGTGGGACCTGACCCGCCTCCCCACCGGCCGGTACGACCGCTGGACGGGAGCGGGCCTGGCGCTGGCCGCGGCGGTCAAACTGATGCCCGCGCTGTTCCCGGCGTTCCTGCTCGTGACGGGTGTCGCGGCCCGCCTGCGGGGCAAGGACGCGACGCCGTGGTTACGGCACGCGCGCGGGGCAGCCGTCGTGTTCGCCGCTGCGACTTTGCTGGCGGCGGCCGTCCTGCCGTACGACTCCTGGCGGTTCTGGACGGACGCGGTGTTCCGCGCGGGCCGGGTCGGCCATGCCGAGGACGCCGCCAATCAGGCCCTGCGCGGCGTTCTGGCGCGCGTTCTGCACACGCCCGACCCGGGAGCCGTCTGGGCCACCGCTGCGGCCGTCCTGGCCGCCCTGGGCCTCGCGGCCGCCGTGGCGGCGGAGTTGCGCGGACGGCGGGACCGGGCGGTGTGCGCCTGCGCGGTCACCGCGCTGCTGATCAGCCCGGTGCCGTGGACGCACCACCGGGTGTGGTGTGTGCCACTCGTACTGCTGCTGTGGACACGCGGATGCAGGGCGGCGGCCGCGGGCACGCTGCTGGTCTTCTGCTCGTACGCCCCCTGGTGGGTGCCGCACGGAACCGGGCGGCCCGAACTGCACCAGGAAGCCGTGGAGTTGATGCTTTCGGCCCTCTACCCGGCAACCGGTGCGCTGTTCCTCCTGCCGGCCCGGACATCCCTACCGGAACGCGACGGCGGGTGCGCCCGTATTCAGGCGGTCACGAAGGAGTAGAACCGCTTGAGTGTGCAGTGCTCTTCGAGGAGGCGGCCGTAGATCGGCTCGCCCTCCAATTCCCGGTACGTCTCGATCGGGTCGCCTTTTATGATCAGCGCCCGCGCGCATTCCTCGCACCAGTACTGGTAGTCGGGATTGATCGGCTCCATGTCGCGGACGATCGGCGTACCGCTCCCACACCAGTCGCACTTTCGCCTGTGTGCACCCATCGATCAGCTCCAGCTGTGGCCGCAGGCCGTGCACACGTAGGAGATTCCGCCGTTGTCGCCGAGAACTTGGGCCACATGCGCGGAACCACAGGAAGGGCAGCTCAGCCGGGTGGTCGTGTCCCGTATCAAGGCCGCACCGAGGAGGTGGCCGACCTCCCCAAGGATGCTCGCAGGCATCGCTACTCCCTCCCGTCGGGCCGCGCCCCCTTCCGGCCGTTTGATTCTGCCACGGCCGGAGCAATACGGTCAGCGACGCCTCAGTACCAGTCCGGACACGGCCCCCCGCCACGGCCGCCGAGGCCGACGTCCAGGCACACACACGAGAACGCCTCCGCACAGGTATACGAGCGCAGAACGCCGAGTGACTCAACCCGGTCCAGTACCAGTGTGCCGAAAAACGCCACGCCGATCAGCTGACCGAACTGTACGCGCAGCCGTCGAGGGCTCACTGTCAGTGGCGGGTGCCTCACTGATCGCAGGGTTCGGAACGGGCCCCGCTGCCCGGGTCCGGGTGCCGACGATGAGGACGGGGACGACCGGGGACAGCAGGATGACGGAGCTGACGGGGGTCGCACGATGACGACACACACGACAAACATGACGCACACGGGGGCGGCCCTGCCGGCGAGCGCTCCGCGCCGCAGGCCGGAGCCGGCCGCCTTCCTGCGCGTCCCCGGCGCCCTGCCCGGACGCCTCACCCCCAAGGTGCGGGGCATCATCGACGCCCGGCGCCGGAGGGAGCCTGCCCGGCATCGGAGGAAGCGCGAGTTGCCGGTGAGGTGATACGCCGGGCCCTCGGGCGAAGGCGTCCCGTCACACGCGGCGGGCGACATGCACACAACAGAAAATCCCGTCCCCTCGAGGGGACGGGATCTTCATCACCGATCTTTGACAACTCAACAGAGTGTCGATCAGTGGAGCTAAGGAGAATTGAACTCCTGACCTCCTGCATGCCATGCAGGCGCTCTACCAACTGAGCTATAGCCCCTGGCGTTCTTCCCGCTCGGCGGGGCGAACAAGAAGAACTTTAGCCTGTGACCTGCCAGAAAGTGAAATCCGGGGTCCGCGAGCCTCCTGAGGCTCAGTCGTCGTCGCCGAGGACGGGCTCCGGGAGGGTGCCGGCGTTGTGCTCCAGCAGACGCCAGCCACGGGCGCCCTGACCGAGCACGGACCAGCAGCAGTTGGAGAGGCCGCCGAGGCTCTCCCAGTGCCCGGCCTCCAGACCGAGCAGCCGACCGATGGTGGTACGGATGGTGCCGCCGTGGCTGACGACGACGAGGGTGCCGTCCTCCGGCAGTTTCTCGACGTGCCGCAGGACGACGGGTGCGGCGCGGTCGGCGACCTCTGTCTCCAGTTCGCCGCCGCCGCGGCGGACCGCCTCGCCGCGCTTCCAGGCGGCGTACTCCTCGCCGTGGCGGGCGATGATCTCCTCGTGCGTCAGCCCCTGCCAGACGCCCGCGTAGGTCTCGCGCAGGCCTTCCTCGCGGGTGATGTCGAGGCCGGTGAGGGAGGCCAGCTCGGCGGCCGTGTCCGCCGCCCGCTGCAGGTCCGAGGAGACGATCGCGTCCGGCCCCAGGGAGGCCAGCAGCCGGGCGGCGCGGCGGGCCTGGCCGATGCCGGTCTCGGTCAGCGCGACGTCCGTGCTGCCCTGGAAGCGGCGCTCGACGTTCCAGGCGGTCTGGCCGTGCCGCCACAGGATGATCCGGCGGCCGCGGGTCTTGCGGTCGGTCACCTCACCGGTGGCGCTCATCACCACTCCCCGCCCGGCTCCTGTTCGGCCTCGGCGGCCTGAAGCCTCGCGTGCTCCTCCGCCTTGCCGCGGGTGGCCTTGGCGTCGGCGGGCAGCTCCAGCTCGGGGCAGTCCTTCCACAGCCGCTCCAGGGCGTAGAAGACGCGCTCCTCGCTGTGCTGGACGTGCACGACGATGTCGACGTAGTCGAGCAGGATCCAGCGGGACTCGCGGTCGCCCTCGCGGCGCACCGGCTTGGCGCCGAGGTCCTTCAGCAGGCGTTCCTCGATCTCGTCGACGATGGCCCTGACCTGGCGGTCGTTCGGCGCGGACGCCAGCAGGAAGGCGTCCGTGATCGACAGCACGTCGCTCACGTCGTAGGCGATGACGTCGTGGGCGAGCTTGTCGGCCGCCGCCTGGGCGGCGGTGTTGATGAGCTCAAGAGAACGGTCGGTGGCGGTCACTACGAAGCTTTCGGTCGGCGGTCACTGGACCTCAAGGGTCTCACGGACCGCCCGGCGCACCCCACGTGATTAAGGTGGCACGTGGGGTGCCCGGGACCCGGTCACGAGCTGGCGGGCTTGTAGTCCTGGCCGAGGACGACCGAGATGTCGGTGCCAGAGGAGACGCTTCCCTTGGCCACGGAGCCTGCGGGCAGGCCGAGTGTCTTGGCGACCTCGGTGGCGTCCGACTTGTGGGAGGCGTCCGAGTAGACCACCTTCGAGGTGGGCTGCGCGCCGGAGGCGGTGCCGCCCTCCAGGAAGGTGAAGCCGCCGTTGAGGAGCACCACGCGGGCCTTCTCCGTGTCGTCCTTCACACCGGTGGCGTTCTGCACGGAGACCCGGACCGCGGAGCCGGCGTCGGGGCTCTTGGCCGTGCCGCCGAGGATCTCCTTCACCACGCTGTCGCTGGTCTTCGCACTCAGGGTGCCGTCGGCCTGCACAGGCAGCAGGGCGGTCTTGTAGTCGCCGCTCTTGGCGAGGTCGGCGAGCTTGGCGAGGAAGGTGCCGAGGTCCTTGTCTGTGAGCGGCGGGTCGAGGATCTGCGCAAGGGTCTGCACCGTGACGGTGGCGGCCGACGGGTCGGAGGACATCTTGCGCAGCACACCCTGCATGACCTGGCCGAACCGCTCCAGCTGGGCGTCCTGGGACTCGCCGGAGGCACGGTAGGTGGCGTAGGCGACGGCCATCTTGCCGCTGAGGGTCTGGTCGCTGCCCTTGTGGACGAGCGCCTCGGTGCCCTTCTTCTTGGCGTCCGGGTCGGGCACGTCGGTGTTGGTGTCGATGTCGATGTTGCCGACCAGGTCGACGAGGTTCTGCAGGTAGGGGGTGTCCAGGCGCCAGGTGGCCTGGATGCCGGTGCCGAGGACGGTGCCGAGCTGGTCGCGGGTGCCGGAGGCGCCGTCGTCGTCCACCGACTTGGCGAGGGTGGTGGTGGAGCCGTCGTCGGCGCTCAGGGCGAGGGAGTTGGGCAGCAGTACGGTGCTGCCCTGCTTGGTGGTGGTGTTGTCGACCAGCAGCACCGTGGAGGTGCCGCCCTTGCCGGTGTTGTGCAGGTGGACGACGATCACATCGCGTTTCTGGGCGCTGACCGGGGTGGCCGCTCCGGGCTTGGAGCCGGAGGAGGACAGGACGGGCAGTTTTCCGGCGTACCAGAGGTAGCCGACGCCGCCGACGGCCACGAGCGCGAGGACGACGAGGAGGGCGACGATCCGGCTGCGGGCGCGGCGGCGGGCCTCCTCACGGCGCTCGGTGCGGTTCTCGGTGAACTTCAGCCAGTCGATGACGTCCTCGGAGTCGCCGTCCGGATCCTCGACGAACGCGAACTGCTCGGTGTGGTAGTCCCGTTCACCGTCGTCGTGCGGCCCCTCGGGCTGCGCCGGGATGTGCGGGCCTCCCGCGGGGCCCGCCTGCTGCGGGATGTGGGCGGTCTGCTCGGTGACCCGGGGCTGCTGTCCGCTGCTCGCGGCCTGCCCGTAGGGGTCGTAGGCGGCGGGGTGCTGGGTGCCGGTGGCGTAGGGGTCGTACGGGGCCTGGGAGCCGTAGGGGTCGTGCCCGGGTGCGGGCCGACCGGTCTCGTAGGGGGGCACCGGCGGCTGCTGGCCGGTGCCGTACGGGTCGTAGCCGTAACCCTGCTGCTGGGCGTACGGGTCGTAGGTCGCCCGCTGAGCCTGCTGCTGTGCCGGGACCTGCCGGTACATGGGCCGGCCGTACTCGTCGTAGCCGACGATTTCGTACGGGCCGGCGCCGTAGCCGCCTTCGCCCGCGTCGTATCGGTCGTTCACCGGTGCCCCTCTCGGCTCACTCGCCGCGGTACAGCTCGCGCTTGTCGATGTAGCGCACGACTCCGTCCGGCACCATGTACCAGATGGGTTCTCCCTTGGCGACTCTCGCACGGCAGTCCGTGGAGGAGATCGCGAGCGCCGGCACCTCGACGAGCGAGACGCCGCCCTCCGGCAGGCCGGGGTCGGTCAGGTGGTGGCCGGGCCGGGTCACGCCGATGAAGTGCGCCAGGGAGAACAGCTCCTCGCTGTCCCGCCAGGTCAGCAGCTGTGCGAGGGCGTCGGCGCCGGTGATGAAGAACAGGTCCGTGTCGGGGTTGAGCGCGCGGAGGTCGCGCAGGGTGTCCACGGTGTAGGTGGGGCCGCCGCGGTCGATGTCGATGCGGCTGACGGAGAACTGCGGGTTCTCGGCGGTGGCGATGACCGTCATCAGATAGCGGTCCTCGGCCGGGGAGACCTTGCGGTGGGACTTCTGCCACGGCTCACCGGTGGGCACGAACACCACCTCGTCGAGCTGGAACTGCACGGCGACCTCGCTGGCCGCCACCAGGTGCCCGTGGTGGATCGGGTCGAAGGTTCCGCCCATGACGCCGAGGCGGCGCTTGCCCGTGTGGGCGGGGCCGCCGAACGGCCGGTACTGCGGGTGCTTGACCGTGTCGTCGGCGGTCTCGTACGCCGGGCCGGTAGGCATGTCCTGCTCTCCCATGCGTGCAGACCCTACCGGCCCGGCCTTGGGCGTCCGGCCGGGGACGGGGTCCCCGCTCAGCGGTCGCGGTTGAAGCGGGTGGTGATCCACAGCAGGAGCAGCAGGATGGCAAGCGCGCTGCCGCCGGTGACCGCCGGGTTGAGGCTGTTGTGGTGGCCGCCCTCGGCTTCGGCGAGGGTGACCAACTGGGCTGCGGCGCTGTGAAGGCTCATCTTCGGCAGGACCTAACGCGTGTGGGCGGGATAAAGATGTCGGCTCATCGTATGCGGGCACCCCGACGGCGATCACGCCGACTCTGCCGTTCGGGCCGCGCGGGGAACTTTCGCGAGCTGTCAGTCGTCTTTCCGCTTGTAGCCGCTCAACAGGAACCAGGCGGTCAGTGCACAGCCCAGGACCATCACGACCAGGACGACACGGAGCAGATTGCCCGACGAGCCGTGCTGTTGGACGGCGCTCGTGGCGGCCTCGGTCAGCCGGGCGGCTGCGGGGTGGTGCTCCATGGGTGGACTCCTTCGGCTGTACTGCCCGTCCACGGTATCTCCGCCTAGGCTGGGCTCCGCTTCGGGGGCACAGTGGACTCACACGCACATGGGGGACGACATGTCCGACGACGGCCAGCAGCAGACGGGGCACGAGCGCGTGCCCAGCAGGCAGCGCAGGCGCTTCCCGGGGATCTCCTCGCGTGCCTATGAGCATCCGGCCGACCGCTCGGCCCTGGTCGCGCTGCGCAAGCTGAGCGGATTCGACACCGTCTTCAAGGCGCTCAGCGGGCTGCTTCCCGAGCGGAGCCTGAGACTGCTGTTCCTGTCCGACTCGGTGCGCGTCTCCGAGCGGCAGTTCCAGCATCTGCACGACATGCTGCTGGACGCCTGTTACATCCTGGACCTGGAGAAGGTCCCGCCGATGTACGTCAACCAGGACCCGCAGCCGAACGCGATGTGCATCGGCCTGGACGAGCCGATCATCGTGGTCACCACGGGGCTCGTGGAGCTCCTCGACGAGGAGGAGATGCGTGCCGTCGTCGGGCACGAGGTGGGGCACGCGCTGTCCGGGCACTCGGTGTACCGCACGATCCTGCTGTTCCTGACCACCCTGGCGCTGAGGGTGGCCTGGATCCCGCTGGGCAACCTCGCGGTCATGGCGCTCGTGACGGCGCTGCGGGAGTGGTTCCGCAAGTCGGAGCTGTCCGCCGACCGGGCGGGTCTGCTGGTGGGGCAGGACGTCCAGGCCTCGATGCGCGGCCTGATGAAGATCGCGGGCGGCAACCATCTGCACGAGATGAACGTGGACGCGTTCCTGGAGCAGGCCGAGGAGTACGAGTCCGGGGGCGATCTGCGCGACTCCGTGCTGAAGATCCTGAACGTGCTGCCCCGCTCCCACCCCTTCGCCACGATCCGTGCGGCCGAGCTGAAGAAGTGGGCCGAGTCCCGGGACTTCCAGCGGATCATGGACGGTCACTACCCGCGGCGCGACGAGGACAAGGACACCTCGGTCAGCGACTCCTTCCGCGAGTCGGCGGCCAGCTACGCGAGCGATGTGAAGACCTCCAAGGACCCGCTGATGAAGCTGGTCACGGACCTCGCGGGCGGCGCGGGCGACCTGGGCGGCCGGGTCCGCCGCGGCTTCGACGGCTTCCGCAGCCCGCCGCCGGCGAAGGGGGGCCCGACGGACGCTCCGGCCGAGGGATGACGTCAGCCCTCCGCAAGGGCACCGGGCTCCTGTTCGCCTCCGCGAGGGCACCCGGGCTCCTGTTCACCTGCTGCAGGGCGGGCGCGACCGCTCACACCGTCGGCTGAGCCCGAGCGGCCAGCGTCCCGCACAGGGCCGCAGGGCTGTCCGTCTCGTAGGGGTCGGTGCCCGCGGGGCCGCCGGTGCGGGCGGTCTGGCCGGCCAGGAGGGGGCGGAAGTAGGCCGTGGAGTCCTCGGCGCAGGCGAGGGGGCCCGCCTGGACGTACGACGTGACCAGCTGCACCTGGTGGGTGCGCAGGTCGTCGCGGGTGAAGCGGAAGGTCAGCTCGCGGCGGACGGTGAAGAGGGACACCGGCGCGTTCGCCGCGGCGCCGGTGGCGCGCAGGGCGTAGACGAAGGTGTGGTCGGCGGTGACCTCCAGCATGCCCGAGTCGGCCTCGATGGCCTGCAGGTCGCCCTGGACGCGGATCCGGTCGTCGGCGAGCTGGGCGCGGGAGGGGTCGATGCGGACCAGCCAGCCGGTGGGGGCGTGCCGGCCGTCCGCGGCGGGGTGGTCGAAGCTCTGGTCGAACTGGTCGAGCTGGTCGGCGTCGAGGAGGGACCGGGCGGGGCTGACCTGGCGTCCGGTGAGCACCTCGGGGTAGAGCGAGGAACGGACGATGTAGTCCTTGGCCGCAGTGAGCGCGGTCACCACCTGGCTGTCGGAGAAGTGGGCGGTGCTGCGGGAGGCCGGCAGGGGTATGCCCTCGGCGCCGACCTCGTACGGGGCGGCGGGGCTGTGCGCGTACAGGTACTCGGCGTCGGCGGTGCCGGGCACCTTGCCCGTCGGGGCGAGCGGGATCACCGTCATCCGCAGGGGCTCGGCGGGGTGCCGGGTCTCCTGGGAGCCGTAGGGGTGGCGGACGCCCATGTAGATCGCGGTGCCGAAGGCGACGGCGATCAGCAGGACGAGGATCAGGGCCTGCCGGGTGAGTCCGCGGTGCAGGGGCGGCCGGCGGCGTACGGCGGGCGCGTGGTCGGCCATCCGCTCCTCGGCGGAGTACTCCTGGAGGCGGGCAGCGCGGACGAACGACTCGTCGAAGACGACGGATCGGTACTCGTCCTCTCCACCTCCGGGGCCGCCCTCGGGTGTGCCCTCCGGTGGGTCTCCAGGCCCGCCCATACTTTCAGGGTAGGTCGCGTGGGCCTCGGGTAAACGCCCTGCTACACGACAACTTCTGACAGGTGCTCACCAAGAACGGGGGCGGAAGTTCAGGGCGAGCGCGGGATGGCCGAGGCGGCGGGCTGGGAAGTGTCGGCGGAGACCGAGGGCGCGGCGGCGCTGCCCTGCTCCAGGCCGGTCGGGGCGGGCGGGGGGACCCCGTCACGGGTGCCTGCGGAGCCGCCCCGGTAGACGGCGGCGAAGGCCAGGGCGACCACGCCGATGCCCATCACGACCGCCAGCAGCCAGGCCACGGGGCGGTGCCAGCGGATCTGCCTGCCGTATCCCCCGAAGTGGCGGTCACCGAGGACGTAGGTGTCCTCCAGCTCGTCGTCGTCCGGATCTTGGCCGAAATCGGTCCCCTCGGGGCCGTAGGCGTCGTCGTAGTGCTCGCCTCGGGCATGGGCGCGGCGGGCCTCCGCCTCGGAGGCCTCGGCTCTGGCCTGTGCGGCGGCCAGGAGGCGCTCGACGGCGGTCGGCTCATGAACCGTGGCCGCCCGTACGAAGGCCTCGTCGAAGACCACGGAGGCGAACTCTTCGTCCGACACCCCGTGGTCGTGATCATCGTCGGGCTCCCAGCCGTCAGGGAACGGCGTGCCCCCCACGTCCTCCGGCACGCATCCAGAGTAGACCTGGGGGGTCAATTTGGGCAGACGGTATGGAAATTCGTCTGACTGGTGAGACGACGTTTCGGCCGCCCGCCACGACGGGCGGACGTGCGGCCGAACGGGTGGGTCTCAGGGGCGCACGTGGCCGTCGCCGGTGACGATGTACTTGGTGCTGGTCAGCTCCGGCAGGCCCATCGGGCCGCGGGCGTGCAGCTTCTGGGTGGAGATGCCGATCTCGGCGCCGAAGCCGAACTGGCCGCCGTCGGTGAAGCGGGTGGAGGCGTTCACGGCGACGGTGGTGGAGTCGACCAGCTGGGTGAAGCGGCGGGCGGCCTGCTGGGAGGTGGTGACGATCGCCTCGGTGTGGCCGGAGGTCCACAACCGGATGTGCTCGACGGCCTTGTCCAGCGAATCCACCACGGCGGCGGCGATGTCGTACGAGAGGTACTCGGTCTCCCAGTCCTCGGCCACGGCCTCCACGACCGTCGCCTTGGAGTCCTTGGCGTAGGCCATCACCCGCTCGTCGGCGTGCACGGTGACGCCGGCCTCGGCGAGGGCGTCGAGGGCGCGCGGCAGGAACTCGGGGGCGATGTCCTGGTGGACGAGGAGGGTCTCGGCGGCGTTGCAGACGCTGACCCGCTGGGCCTTGGAGTTGATCAGGATGTCGATGGCCATGTCGATGTCGGCGTGGGCGTCGACGTAGACGTGGCAGTTGCCGGTCCCGGTCTCGATGACGGGGACGGTGGACTCGCTCACCACGGTCTGGATGAGGGAGGCGCCGCCCCGCGGGATCAGCACGTCGACGAGGCCCCGGGCGCGCATCAGCTCGCGCACGCTCTCGCGGCTCTCGCCGGGCACCAGCTGGACGGCGTCGGCGGGCAGCCCGGAGCCGCCGACCGCGTCGCGGATGACGCGGACGAGGGCGGTGTTGGACTCGTAGGCGGAGGCGGAGCCGCGCAGCAGGACGGCGTTGCCGGACTTCAGGCAGAGGGCGGCGGCGTCGACGGTGACGTTCGGGCGGGCCTCGTAGATGATGCCGACGACACCGAGCGGGACGCGGACCTGGCGCAGGTCGATGCCGTTGGGGAGGGTCGAGCCGCGGACGATCTCGCCGACCGGGTCGGGCAGCTTCGCCACGTCACGGACGTCGGAGGCGATGGCGCGGACCCGCTCGGGGGTGAGGGTGAGCCGGTCGACGATGGCCTCGCTGGTGCCGTTCTCCCGGGCCTTGGCGATGTCCTTGGCGTTGGCCTCGACGATCTCGTTGGTCCGGACCTCGAGGGCGTCCGCGATGGCGAGCAGCGCGTCGTCCTTCACGGCCCGCGGGAGCGGCGCGAGGTCGGCGGCGGCGGCCTTGGCCCGGTAGGCGGCCTGGGTGACCGGGGACATCGAGTCGTACGGCGAGAGCGTGGTCATGAGGGAAGGGTAGTGCGCCGGGCGGGTCGCACACCGCTCATCCCAAACGCCGAGACAGGACCCCAAACCCCGAGACACACCTCAGGAGGACTCAAATGCGACCAAGGCGGATCAAAAGGGATGGACTCCCACCGGTGTGGCGGGCGGTGGGCCGTAGCCCTCGGCGATGCGCTGGTGGTAGGTCTCGCGGTCGATGACCTCCAGGCCGACGATCTCCCACGGGGGCAGTCCGGCGGTCTGCCGGTGCTCGCCCCACAGGCGCAGGGCGACCGCGGCGGCGTCATGCAGGTCGCGGGCCTCCTCCCAGTACCGGATCTCCGCGTGGTCGCTCGCGTACCGGCTGGTCAGCAGGAAGGGGTGGTCGTGAGCCAGCTGTTCCAGGGCCCGCCGCAGATCGGTGAGGGGGACGTCCGGCCCGGCGACGCTGAGGGTGACGTGCCAGAGCCGGGGCAGATCCTTGGGCTCCTCATAGGTGTCGCCGGCTGCGACGCTCGTCAGGGCACCGCGGGTGGCCACCCCAGCGCGCACTCGTCTCACGACGGCCTCCTTCACCCACTGCTCGGGAACGTCTCTGGAATGTCTCTCTCCAGACAAAGTTGAGCAGGCCCTACGGCACCGCGGGGCGGTTTTACGGAACGTCCCCCACCGGGGGCGGTCGTTACGTCCCGTTTTACGTGTGCAGGAGCACCAGGTCGTCCCTGTGTACGACCTCGCGTTCGTACGCGGAGCCGAGTTCCCGGGCCAGTTCACGGGTCGAACGCCCGATCAGCCGGGGGATCTCCTTGGCGTCGAAGTTGACGAGCCCCCGAGCCACGGCGCGGCCTGCCGTGTCACGCAGTTCGACAGGGTCGCCGGCGCTGAACTCGCCCTCCACGGCGGCGATTCCGGCGGGCAGCAGCGACTTGCGCCGCCTCACGACGGCATCCACCGCGCCGTCGTCCAGGGTCAGCGCCCCTTGCGGGGTGGAGGCGTGCTGGAGCCACAGCAGCCGGTCGGCCGAGCGCTTGCCGGTGGGGTGGAAGTAGGTGCCGGTGTCGCCGCCGCTCAAGGCGTCCGCCGCGTGCACGGCGCTGGTGAGGACCACGGGGATGCCGGCCGCGGCCGCGATCCGGGCGGCCTCGACCTTGGTGACCATGCCGCCGGTGCCCACGCCGGCCTTGCCGGCGCTGCCGATCTCGACGCCCGCGAGGTCCTCCGGGCCCTTCACTTCCGCTATCCGCGAGGTGCCGGGCCTGCTGGGGTCGCCGTCGTAGACGCCGTCGACATCGGAGAGGAGGACGAGCAGGTCGGCGCGGACGAGGTGGGCGACGAGGGCGGCGAGGCGGTCGTTGTCGCCGAAGCGGATCTCGTCGGTGGCGACCGTGTCGTTCTCGTTCACGATCGGGAAGGCGCCCATCGCGAGCAGCTTGTCGAGGGTGCGGGAGGCGTTGCGGTGGTGGACGCGGCGGCTCATGTCGTCGGAAGTGAGCAGGACTTGGCCGACGCGGACGCCGTAGCGGGCGAAGGAGGCGGTGTAGCGGGCGACGAGCAGCCCCTGGCCGACGCTGGCTGCGGCCTGCTGCCGGGCCAGGTCCCTGGGGCGGCGGCGCAGGCCGAGCGGGGCGAGGCCGGCGGCGATGGCGCCGGAGGAGACGAGGACGATCTCCTTCTCGCCGCCGCTGCGGCTCTTGGCCAGGACGTCGACGAGTGCGTCGACGCGGTCGGCGTCGAGGCCGCCGGCGGCGGTGGTCAGCGAGGAGGACCCCACCTTGACGACGATCCTGCGGGCCGTGGCGACCTGATGCCTTGCCGCTGACACGTGCTTCCCTCCGACCTCGCGCCCACGTCCCCTCGGGCGTGGCGGTTGCAATCTACGCGATGTGCACGGAGCGTGCTCGAGCGGTCCACTGGGCGGACCGGAGGTCAGAGGTGGGCCAGGTCGTAGACGAACGAGCCGAGACCGATGAAGGACACGATTCCGGCTATGACCCGGAAACGGTCCGGTGTCATTCTCGGGTTCGGCGCCGCGGAGGTCATCGATTCCAGCAGATCGTAGACCCGGAGCCCGAAGTTTCGGTAATCGATCGCCACGAAAAGGAAAAAGAATGCCGGAACGGCGGAGCAAAGGATCCGAAGGAACTCAGGCATGGCACACAAGGTACCAGCCCCCTGCCCCGCCTAACCAGGGGGGACAGGGGGCTGGAACTCATCGATCAACGAATGCCGTTGACGCCGTTACCAGAGGGCTTTCAAGACCTTGCCCACGGTCAGCGACCCCAAGAGCTTCGGCACGTCGGCGACTCTGGTGATACCGGTTGTGCCGGATGCGAAACTCGCGCCGAGTTCCATCTGGAGGCCCCAACCGCCGGTGAAGGAATTCACCGTGTCACCGCGGGCATTCTTGGTGGAATACGTGCCGCGCCAGCCACCGCGGAACGGACCGTACTCACCGTCGATTCCGGAACCCATACCCCGCAGCTCGTTGAGCGAGTCCGCGTTGCTGAACAGGAAGTTCACGGTCGCACCACCGCCGACGTCCGGACCGACCGTGTCCTCCTTGGTGTAGGTGAAGGCCCACGCCGTCTTTCCCTTGGCCGAGGTGGTCCGGACGAGGCAGATACTGCGTGCCTTGCCCGCAGCGATCGACCCGCCCAGGTTTCCGCACACACCGGTGGTGTTGGTGTAGCTCCCCAGATAGCTCCCGATCTTCTTGAGGGCACCCAGCAGATTCGGGCCCTTGCCCATCTCCCCCGGCGCCAGCGTGATCGCGTTCTGGACCGGTGTCTCGATGCTCGGGATGGCCTTGAGGATCGCCTGCTCGGCCTTGCGGATGGCGTCCTCCTTGGCGATCTGGCCCGTGTCCACCAGGGACCAGCTGCCCTTCGGCTGCTGGTCCTCACCCGTGTCCACCAGGGACCAGCTGCCCTTCGGCTGCTGCGGCTCAGGGTCGAAGTCCGGCATGTGCATCAGCCCGGACGGGTCGCTGTAGTTGACCGGGTTGTTGCCCGAGTAGCTGTAGCCGCTCAGCGCCTGTGGGTCGTACGGCTTGATCAGCTCGTCGGGGCTGATGAACCGGCCCAGTGACGGGTCGTACATCCGGGCGCCGAGGATCGACAGGGATGTGCTGTCGTCCTCCGGCTTGCCGAGGAAGCCCCGGTCGAGATCGGACGGCAGGGTGCCGCCGACGCTGCGCTGCTTGCCGAACGGGGTGTAGCGGCGACGGATCACCGCTCCGCCCATGGCGATCAGCAGGGCCGTGGACGCCTGGGTGTCGTCCGCGAGCCAGGTCAGCTTGCCGTTCGTCGAGCCGTCGCCCTCACGCATGGCGACCGTGGTGCCGGCGGCGGAGTACAGTCGCGTCGCCTTCACGCCCAGGTCCTTGGACTTGTGCAGCTCGTGGCCGTCGAGGTAGAGGACGTTCTCGCTCGGTGAGGTACGCAGCAGGACATTGCCGTCCGCGTCGTACACGTAGCCCGACACCTCGTCGCCGGTGGACTTGTGCACCGTGATCTGGCTGACCCGGTTGTCGGGGGTCCAGCCGATGGACGAGCTGACGCCGTTCACCGTGCGGGTCTGCATCTGACCCGCCGCGTTGTAGCCGAAGGTGTCGGAGCCGGCCTGGGTCACCGCGTGCGGGTGGGCCTGGCCCGCCGTGTACGAGGAACCGTCGGCGCTGTAACCGGGGTAGGTGTACTTCTTGGTCGTCGACCCGCTCGCCGTGGTGTCCGTGACGGACATCAGGTTGCCGAGTTCGTCGTAGGTATACGACTGGTTGTACGGGTCGAGGCTGCTGCTCAGGTCCGGCGTGGCCGCGCCCGTGCAGCCGTCGGTGGCCTCGGTGGTCCACGCATGGCTGAGCCGGTTCAGCTCGTCGTACGTGAAGCACTCGCTCTGCTTGGCCACGCCGTCCGTGACACCGGTGACCTGGCCGCCCAGATCGCGCGTGTAGGTGTCGTCCTGCGCGCTGCTGGTGGTGCTGCCGCTGGTGACCGTGGTCTTGATGTTGGACAGCATGCCGCTGCCGTCGGTGTCGTTGTAGGTGTAGGCACGGTTCACCGTGGCGTCCGAGCCGCCGCTGCCGAACGCGCGGCCGTTGAGGCGGCCGAGACGGTCGTAGGCGATGTTCGACTGGTAGGTCGCCAGCGGCGAGGAGACCTTGGACGGCAGGCCCTGGGCCGTGTACGTCGTGGTCACCGTCTCCGCGGGCAGCTGGCCGACCGACGGATCGCCGATCTGCGGGTAGCTGACGGACGTCTGGTGGTTGGCGAGGTCGTAGCCGTAGCCGAACGTGTAGCTGCCGGCCAGGCCGGAACCGTCGTCCGGGATCGTGTACTTCCTGCCCGTCACCCGGCCGCGGTCGTCGTAGCCGGTGACGCCCACGGTGTAGGCCTTGCCGTTCGCGTACGTGGTCGACGCGGCCAGCTGGCCCACACCGCCGGGCGCGGTGTCGTAGTCCAGCTTCGACAGGACGGTCGAGCCCTGCGAGAGGGTCGTCTGTCGCTGGAGGTTGTCGTACTGGTAGGTCAGCGTCGTGCCGTTGTCGCTCTCCGTGCTCACCTTGCCGTTCTCGTCGTACTGCGTCGAGGTCGATCCGGCGTCGGGGTCGACCGCCGAGGTCCGGCCACCGGCCCAGTTGTAGCCGTAGGTGGCGACGTTGCCCTTGACGTCCGTGATCGTCCACAGCTTGCCGCTGCGCGTGTAGGTGTACGACGTGGTGCTCGGGCCGGTCGCTCCGTACTGGACCACCTTCGTGGTCTGGCCGAAGACGTCCGTGTAGGTGTCCGTGCGCTCGCCGGTTGCGGGGACGGTCGTGGTGTAGTCGCCGTAGTAGTACGTGCGGCTGTGACCGGTCGCCTGCGGCGTGCCGTTGACCAGGATCTGGGTCTGCGTGGTGCGGCCCGCCCAGTCGATGATCGGGTCGGTGTACGACGGCAGGTCGGCCACCGTCGGCAGCACCATCCCGGAACCCGCCGCGCTGGAGTTGTAGAAGGCGGCGGAGACACCGGTGACGTTGCCGGAGGTGTCGTAGCGGGTGGAGACCACGTCGCGGCCGGTGCCGTCCGGCGCGGCGGACTGGGTCTCACGGGTACGGCCGAGACCGTCGTCGTACGTGTAGGAGTTCACGTACGTCGTCCCGGACTGCAGGACGCTCGACGTCACCAGGGGCGCGCCGGTGACCGAGTCGGGCACACCGTCGCTGTTGGTCGCGGTGGGGATCGTGTAGGTGAACTTCATCGACGGGTTGCCGTCGGGGTAGTTGCCGATCTCGGTCGCCTTGAAGACCTGGCTGGTGCGGCCCACGGAGTCGAGGACGATCCGCGTGGTGTGGCCGTTGGCGTCGAGGATCCGGTACGGGGCGCCCCACAGCCTGGAGTAATAGGTGGTCGAGGACTCAGCCGTACCCGGGCCACTGCCGTCGGGGTCGGGCGTGGTCACGGTGACGCCGCTGGTCGGCCAAGTGGTGGCCGGCGAGTAGGTCGTCGTCGTCTTCTGGCCCTTGCCGTCATAGGAGGCGATGACGCGGCCTGCGCCGTCGTAGTCGTAGCGGGTCGAGCGGTAGTTGCTCGCGTCCGTGTAGAGCTGCTTCTCCGTCGCGTTGCCGTCGACCAGGGCGGCGTCGTTGTTCGCGACCGACGTCGAACCGTCGTACAGCGTGACCTTGTACGAGTCCTGGTTGCTGGAGCCGCGCGAGGCACAGTCCGCCGCGTAGTGGCGCTCCTCGTCCTCGAAGACCATCCAGCGCTTGACGTCCGAGTTCGGGAAGTTGGACGTGTTGTATGCGCGGCCGTAGGTGGTGCAGCGGTTGTCGTCGACGTTGACCTCGCCCCAGTCGTTGGTGCGCAGGGGCAGACCGTAGGTGGTGCTGGTGGTGGAGGTGTCGTCGAACTCGTTGTTGACGACGTGCTCGCGCCAGCCCGTGGAGGTCAGGTCGTCCGTCGTGGTCTTGCTGTCACGCACGAAGCGGGCGTCGGGCAGACCGTCGTAGTGGGCGGTGTCGTGGACCCAGTACTCCTGGCGGACACGCTGGTGCGAGTTGCCGTCGCCGTCGCGCTTGGAGTACTCCAGGGTGTGGCCGGCCAGCCAGGCCGAGTCGGTCCAGGAGGTGCCGTAGCCGTCGGTGACCGAGACACTGCGGGTGGCGGAGGTGTCCGTCTTGGAGGTGCGGTCGCCGTCCAGGCCGCGGTAGAGCCAGTAGTAGGTGGAGGCCGCGTTGCTCTTGGTACCGGTGAAGACCTCGACCTGCTGGTAGCCGCGCCAGTCGGACCAGGTCTCGTCCGAGTCCGAGATCAGCGGATCGTTGGTGAACCGCCAGCCGGCGCCGCCGGTGTACTGGTAGCTGGTCGTCATGACCGGGTCACCGTCGGTGCCCGCCCCCTGGCCGACGCCGGGGTCCACGGAGACCTGTGTGACGAGGTACTTCTTGAACCAACCGGTCTCGGTGGTGCTGGAGCCCTCAGGTGTCCACTTCTGCCAGAAGCAGTCCTCGGTGTTGGACGACTCGCTGGGCAGGTTGTTGATGTCGCAGGCGTCGGGCTGGCCGTAGGTGACGCTGGTCACCGAGCCGAGGTCGCCGTAGATCTTGTCGACCCGGCGGAAGTTGAGGGTGGACGAGCCGACCTGGTTGTCCAGCCACTCACCGTTGAAGTTGATGACCGGCAGGCGCAGGTCGGGGCCGTCGCCGTAGCCCTCGCGCTGGACGTAGTCCAGCCACAGGGTCTTGCCGACGGTGCCGTCGGGGTTCGGCAGGCCGTACTTCATCTGGTACTGCATCGCCGGGTCCCACGTCGTACCGCCGTCGTCACTGACGTAGGTCTTGATGTCCCACAGCATGTCGGTGCTGAAGAACGTGGGGTAGTACGTCTTGCCCGCGCAGTAGTTGTCCGCCGAGGTGCCGTCGCACATCAGGTCGGTGGGCACGTCGGGGTACGAGTCGGGGGTGGAGGAGATGCCCGGGCAGGCCGCGGGCTCCTTGCCCAGCGGGTCGGCGTCGCTCATCCGCTCCACACACCGGCCCACGTGCGACAGCTCGACCTTGGCGGGAAGCTTCGCGCCGGTGATCTGGGAGGCCCAGCCGTACTCGATGCGGGTCAGGTAGCCGGCCGCGTCGTACTGGCGCGCCTTGTCGGTGTTGATGACCGAGCGGTAGTAGTTGGTGGCCTTGTCGTAGAAGTAGGCGTTCTCGACCTCGTTGGGGTCGACCACGCGGTCCAGGTTCCAGCGCCAGGCCTGGGTGCAGGGCTCCGGGAACTGGGCGTGGCAGGGCTCACCCGTGTCGTCGCCGGCCACCGGAACGGTGAGCACGGAGTGGGTGTAGACGTCGGTGCCGTTCTGCACCTTGTCACGCTCGCTGCGGCCCCAGCCGAAGTAGTAGCGCATGCCGTCCTGGGAGGAGATCACCCAGTACTCGTCGTCCGCGCCGTGGCCGCCGGTCAGGTGCTGCACCCGCCAGCCCGGGTCGTCCTGGACGTGGTAGGAGCCGGTGCCGTTGCCGTCCTGGATGAGAGCCGAGTTCACACCGTTGAGGCTGATGACGTACTCGGCGCCGTCCGGCTCGGTGCTCGGGTTCGGCGACTGCCAGCACAGGTCGCCGACCGTGTTGTTCACGTCCTGCGAGCAGTTCTTGTAGATGCGCTGGATGTAGCCGACGTCCAGGTCCCAGCCCATGCCCGCCCAGGAGGCCTGGTTGTTCGTCGCGGAGGTACGGCCGTCCACCGACTGGGAGTCGTACGACAGCGACAGGTTGGGCGTGGCGCCGAAGGGAGCCTTCGGCAGGGTGATCGGCAGGTCATAGGTGAAGTCGCCGGAACCGGTCGACACGTCCCACTTGCCGGTCGGGCTGAGCGTGGAGGCCCGGTAGTCGCCCGCGTCCGAGGAGGAGCCCGTGGTCAGCGTCGTCACCGTGGACGTGGTGGCCGCGGACATCATCGTGGCGCCGGACGTCGGGGTGCTCGTCGTCGCGGTGGGGTCCGCGTCTGCGTACACCGTCGCGGTCAGCTTGCCCGACTTCACGTCGTTGTGGACGGGCAGGTAGCGGCGGGTGTCCGGGGAGCAGCCGCGCTTCTTCGGCGTGGTGAGCGCGCACGCGGGCATCTGCACCAGGCGCAGCCGGGAGGCGAAGTCGCCGCCGTAGGCGTACTTGAAGGCGTCGTAGTCGATGGTGACGCCGACCGGCCCGGGGGCGGGCCTGTCGTCCTTGCGGGTCAGGCGCAGCGCCATGCCCACGCCGCCGATCGACTTGATCTTCGTGCGGTCGAGCACCTGTACGTCGACGTTGCCGGGAGCGGCTCCGGACGGGGAGAAGCCGAGTGCCCTGCCCTCGGTGACCGCGTCCTTGGCGGCCTTCTGGCCGAGCGCGAACGCCGACTGCGGGGGCAGTCCCGCGGTGCGGATCTGCGCCGCCGTCGGGGTCTGGACGGACACCACGGCGGACTTGGCCGCGGCACTGCCGACCGGGGCGTCCACGACGGTTCCCGTTGGCGCGACCGCCAGGGCGTGCCCCGCCTTGGCCTTCGAGAGGTCGACCCTGGCGGACACCCCCTTCGGCCAGGCGACCTTCGGCGCCTTCGTCATGGTCGGCTCCGCCTGCTGCGCGGGCACCTTCTCGCCCTTGCCCGCCGGCACGCTGACGGTCCTGTCCTTCGGCTTCGCCACGGCGACGGACGCGGCGAACGCCGGGACCGTCAGGAGAGCCGACAGCAACGCACCGGAGACCGTTACGACGAAGCCGCGTCTGTACGACGCACGTTTCACGAACCCCCACCCCTCTGGCCGAATATCGACCACAAACGGTCAAAAAGAGCGGGTCCGCGGCACGCGGGCAGCACAAAGCCAACACATGGCGAACACACGCAGGCGGGAGATTAACCAGTTACTTAACTGGGTCATACCTCGGCAAAACGGTTCACGGCCCCTCAAAGATCATCGTCACCTTGGGGGAAGCTTTACAACGTCATGACCAACGGAATGACTGATTCCAACCTTGCTACCGCGATCGATTAACACCTGCTTTAATTACCGGCCAGCTATCCAGCCAGCTCCCCCTTGGCACGGCATGTCCTATTTGCATGCCAAAGGCGCGGACATTGGCGCTTTTCTCTTTTCCATTCCAGGGGGGCTTCCGTCACCATGCTCGATCGCAGACGCTTTCTGCGCGCCGGGGGTGCCGTCGTCGGCGCGGCGGCCGTTCCGCTCGTCGCCATCGGCGCGGCCGAGGGCGTCGCGCGCACCCGCCGCACGTCACGGGACGACGCCACCCCCGGCTCGGTCACCGCGAGCAAGCGGTTCGATCTGACCGCCTCCTCCACCGCGCTCCTGCGTGAGGTGGACCTGGCCGGCACCCGTGTCCTGCAGTCCTTCGCCTTCGACAACACCCGCGGGCACCTCTTCACCGTGCAGCTGGTCGACGGCGGACTCCAGCTCCCGGGAGAGACGCAGACCTACTCCGGTGCCGACCGGGAGGCCAACGGCGATCTCGTCCTGACCCGGCTGGACACCTCCGGGCACATTCTCGGCACGATGTATCTGCGCGGATTCGGGCACGGCGTCCAGATCGGCGTCGAAACCACCAGTTCCGGCAGCTTTTTGTGGACCGAGACGCACAATGTCCGCACCGCGAATACCGACGGCACCTATACCGGTTGGGGCGACCGGCTCGCCCGGTTCGAATTCGCCAACGGCGCCGTGCTCACCGCGGACTCCCCCGCGCTCACCCAGTACACCCTGGAAAGCGGCGTCGACCGCACCACCTGCGCCGTCGACCCGGTCAACAACCGGCTCGCGGTGCGCTGCAGGGTGAACGGCGCCTTCCGCTACCGCCTGTACGACCTCGCCTCGTTCAAGGCGGGCGGCCGGACCACTCTCGCCGACGTCGCCCAGCCGGCGGACCTCCAGCCCGGCTACACCGACACCTTCCAGGGCTTCGCGAGCTACGGCAGCTACCTCTACCTGCTGGCCGGCTCGGCGTACGGCACGGCGGGCTCGACCTCGCCGGACGGCAACACCTTCATCACCACCGTGGACTGGAACACCGGCACCCAGGTGGAACAGAAGCTCACCAAGGCCGGCTACACCCTGCTCTACCGCGAGCCCGAGGGGATGGCCATCCAGATCCCCGATCCGAGCAACCCGCAGGCGCTGCGACTGTGCAGCGGCTTCGCCTCCTACACGTCCGACACGGACCAGAGCAAGAGGGCGAGCATCTATTACAAGGACGTTCTGGTCTGAAAAGGACAGTTGAGACTTGGGTGAGTCTTGCCACAGCCCGGTTGACCAGGAGCGAAGGGGCCGTAGTAAGAACGGCTCCGGAGTCGCGTTAGGGTAGGCTTAAACCAACCTTAACCTAGCACTCCTTGTGCCTCTCGCCTCCCGCCGCAGGTCAGCAGCGGGAGGCGGTTGACTCTGACCGACAGCCCAGGAGCTCCAAGCATGCCCCTCGCGAATGGAAGCACTTCGCCGAAAATAAGCGTGGTCGTCCCCGTTTATAAAGTTCAGGGGTATCTGCGCGCGTGCCTGGACTCCATTCTCTCCCAGTCCTTCGAGGACTTCGAGATCGTCGCCATCGACGACCACTCTCCCGACTCCTGCGGGCGCATACTCGATGAATACGCCGCGCTGGACGATCGCGTCATACCCGTGCACTTCGAGGAGAACCGGGGCATCGGAAAGGCGCGCGACGCCGGTGCGCTGAAGGCCCGCGGCGAGTACATCCTGTTCCTCGACAGTGACGACACCCTCGCCGACGGCGCACTGCAGGCGATGGCCGACCGCCTCGAGGCCACGGACAATCCGGACATCCTGCTGCTCAACCACGTCCGCACCTACTGGAACAACCGCGTCCAGGCGAGCGCTGCCGGCGAGATGCTCGCCGAGGCCGGCACGGACGTCTTCACGGCGCTGGAGCGGCCCGAGTACCTCAACATGTTCGCCGTGGTGTGGAACCGCGCCTACCGCCGCGAGTTCTACGTCGACGACCACAACTTCACCTTCACCGACGGCATCTACGAGGATGCCCTCATGGTCTACAAGACCATGCTGACCGCCGAGCGCATCGCCGCCAGCGACCACGTCTGCGTCGAGTACCGCCAGCGCCGCCAGGGCAACTCCATGCGCACGCCCGGCCGCAAGCACTTCGGGATCTTCGAGCAGTACGCGCGCCTCTTCGAGTTCCTCGACGAGCGCCCCCACCTGGAGTCGGTCCGCGCGCTGCTGTTCGAGCGCGCGGCCAGCCACTACCTGTTCACCCTGGCCCGCGAGGACCGCATCGTCCCCAAGGACCGCGCGGAGTTCTTCAAGCTCTCGGCCGCCAACTACAAGCGCTTCAAGCCCAAGGGCTTCGTCGTTCCGGAGGGCACGCAGGGCACCAGGTTCCAGCTGCTGGAGCGCGGCTCCTACACGGCGTACGCGACGGTGATGGCCGCCAGCAACACCCGGCGCCAGGTGATCCAGCGGGCCGCCAAGGTCAAGACCAAGCTCGGCAAGACCGCCTACAACCGCCTGTACCAGCTGCACCTGCGTCGCCCCGTCGACGAGAACCTCGCGGTCTACGCGGCCTACTGGAACCGGGGTGTGGCCTGCAACCCGGCGGCCGTGTACCACAAGGCGAAGGAGCTGGCTCCGAACGTCCGCGGCGTCTGGGTCGTCAAGCGGGACGCGGTGGACACCGTCCCCGAGGGAATCGACTACGTGGTGGCCAACTCGCCGCGTTACTGGGAGGTCATGGCCCGGGCCAAGTACCTCGTCAACAACGTCAACTTCCCGAACAACATCGTCAAGCGCCCCGAGCAGGTCTTCCTGCAGACCCATCACGGCACCCCGCTGAAGCAGATGGGCATCGACCAGCAGAAGTTCCCCGCCGCCGCGAAGAACATGAGCTTCGCCAAGATGCTGGAGCGGGCGGACAAGTGGGACCTCAGCCTCACCTCCAACCAGCACTCCACCGAGATCTGGGAGCGGGTCTACCCCTGCGCGTTCGAGGCGGTCGAGTACGGCTACCCGCGCAACGACGTCTACTTCCGCAGCACCGCCGAGGACGTCCAGCGGATCCGCCGTGACCTCGGCATCGAGGAGGGCAAGACCGCCATCCTCTACTGCCCGACCGTGCGCGACTACCAGAAGGGCTATGTGCCCCGCATCGACCTGGAGCGCTTCTGCCGCGAACTCGGGCCCGACCACGTGGTCCTGGTCCGCACCCACTACTTCTACGGTGCCGACCCCCGGCTGGAGGCCCTTCAGGAGCGCGGGCTGATCAAGGACGTGTCGAAGTACCCGGTGGTGGAGGACCTCTGTCTGGCCGCCGACGCGCTGATCACCGACTACTCCTCCATCATGTTCGACTACGCGTGCCTGGACCGCCCGATCGTCGCCTACGCGGACGACTGGGAGGTCTACCGCAAGGCCCGCGGTGTCTACTTCGACATCCTCTCCGGCCGGCCGGGCGAGACCCCCGGTGCGACCGCCACCTCCGAGGACGAGCTGATCTCGGTCTTCCGCTCCGGCGCCTGGAACAGCGACGAGGCCGCCGAGCTGCGGGCCGCGTTCCGGAAGCGGTTCGTGCAGTTCGACGACGGGAACGCGGCGGAGCGCGTGGTGCGCCGTCTCTTCCTGGGCGAGGAGCCCGCCCCCGCGGTGCTGCCCCTGGCCGAGCGGACCCCGGCGCCCGCGCCGGCCGCCATCGCCATGGCGCACATCCCGCGGCAGCCGACCGGTGAGCGCGGTCTGATCGGCGCCTGACATGGACAACGAGAAGGACGAGCACCCCATGGTTCCCCGCCCCGCCCTGCGCAAGGCCGTCATCCCGGCGGCGGGCCTCGGTACCCGGTTCCTGCCGGCGACCAAGGCCACTCCCAAGGAGATGCTGCCCGTCGTCGACAAGCCCGCGATCCAGTACGTGGTCGAGGAGGCCGTTTCGGCGGGGCTCGACGACGTCCTGATGGTCACCGGGCGCAACAAGCGTCC